>NZ_JBQSWV010000004.1:0-157224 GCF_052377495.1 Corynebacterium sp. AOP36-E1-14 | reverse complement strand
TGGTTTCCCCCTTCTTCCATTTGTTGGATGAAGTGTATACCAGGGCCCGGACATGAAACGTGCACCTGTTCGAACAGCGGTCGTTAGTGCACCATATACGGGGTTCCGCGGGGGTTGTTGCGACGGAAGGTCATCATGTCGTGGAAGATCTCGGCGGAGGAACGGTCGTCACTAGTTGCATCAGTGTCCGGACCTGCACCGTCGGCAAGCACACCCGGGCGCAGCATCTGCGCGAGGTAGGACGGGTCGACCGTCGCGGCACCGACGTAGCGGGCGGCGTGCACCTGCTCGGCGTTGATCCGCGTCCAGTCCACCGTCCAGCCGACGTGCCGGAGCAGCTGGTCGAAGAAGTAGCGTTGCGTCCGGCTGTTGCCGTCCTGGAAGGGATGCACCATCGTCATCTCCGACCAGTGGTCGGCGACGGTGCGCACCGCCGCGTCGAGGTCCGAGTCCGACGGGGGCTTGCGGTCGATGTCGTGGAGCACCCGGTCGAGTTCCTTGTCGACGAACTGGGCGCGGCACATCGCCATGCCCATCGCACCGACCTCGGTGGTGCGCACAGCACCCGCCCACGGGTACACGTCCTGCATCAGGTACGAGTGGACCCTGACCAGTTCATCACGGGTGAAGCTGGTCAGGGGATCGCCGCGCTCGAGTTCGGCCAGGCGCAGGGCGGCGGTCCGTCCGGCCAGCGACTCCAGTTCCGCGAGGTCGGTGATGCTGAAGAAGTTCTCCGGGAAACTGCCCGTCATGCCCCGGCCACCCGCTCGCGCAGTTCGCGGGCATGGGTGGAATCGCCGTAGCCGTCGTGCTCCAGCATCGCCAGCACCGAGTTGTCGGCGCTGGTTTCACCCCGGAGGATCCGCCGGACCTCGGCCTCGGTGTCCTGGCTCAAGGGTTGGCCGGCCATGGTCATCGACGCGTCGACGGCGGCGGCTTTCTGGTCCTCGGTGCGGTGGTCTGTCACGGTTCTCAGGGCCTTCCTGTGGTGGTCGACGACCACCACAGTCTACCAAGGAAAGGCGATCTGAACAGCGGAAATGTTTTACTTTCCGGCCTTGATGGCGCGCATCCAGGTCATCTTCTTGCCGTTGTTGAGGATCGAACCACGGTAGATCCGGGCGACCAGCAGCAGCACCAGGAAGATGGTCAGCGCCAGCAGCGCGAAGGACGCGACCAGCAGCCCCAGCGACATGTCTCCGGAGGCGTAGCGCATCGGCGCGACACCCAGCGACATCGGCGGCACCCACGAAAGCACCTGCATCACCGTGGAGTCCGGTGCGCTCCAGCCGAAGATCGGCGGGTACAGCACCACGAAGAAGACGAGCATCACCGGCATCTGTGTGCTGCTCAGGTCCTCGGCCTTGCTCACCAGTGACCCGGCGGCCGCCCACAGTGCACTGAAGAAGAGCATGCCCAGGATGAAGGAGACCAGGAGCACCGGAATCGTCGCCGCGTCGATCTGGATGTCGGTGAGCATGCCCGTCATCCCGAGCGCGGCGAATGCGGCTCCGAGGATCACCACCGTGCCGATGGAACCGATGATCAGCATCGCCAGGATCTTGCCGACGAGCAGGTCGATCGGACGGATGGTGGCGAGGATGATCTCGACGACGCGCGAGGACTTCTCCTCGGTGACCCGTCCGCCCACGTTGCCGGCGAAGATCATGATGAACATCAGGATGACCGAGGTGCCGAGCATGGTGGTCACCACGGCGGCGATGTTGTCGTCCTGGGCGTCCTCGGAGACGTCGACGGTCGTCACCGCCGCGTCGGGGAGTGAGGCGGCGAAGTCGTCGGGATCCACGCCCACGGCGTCCAGCGCCTCGTTCTGGGCGATGGCGGACGCCGCGGCCTGCGCGGCAGCGGCGACGGCCGGGTCCGGCGTGCCGTCGGCGATGAGCTCGAAACCGTCGGACGTGCGGACGAGTGCGGCGTCCTTCCCGTCCTGGACCGCCGAGACCGCGGCGTCCCGGTCGTCGACCGCACTGACGTCGATACCGTCGCCGGCGATCTCGGAGACGACGGAGGAGTCCGTGCCGCCGACGACGAGTTCGGGGTTGTCGCTGTCTCTGCCGGTGAAGAAGTTGACGATGAACACCGCGGCGATCACGCCGACGAGCACGATGATGAAGGTGGCGATGATCGCCTTGTTCTTCGTGGCGACCTGGATCTCACGCTCGGTGACGGTGCGGATCGCACCGGCGCGCGAGTAGCCGGAGGGGGCGGGAGCGGGGGTTCGCTCGGGGGTTCGCGTGGTCATGAAGAGACGACCTCCTTGAAAAGATCGGTCAGGTCGGGGACGCGGCGGGAGAAGCCGTGGACGGTGCCCGCGTCGAGCGCGGCGTGGAGGATCTGCTGGTCGCCGACGTGTCCGGCGTCCAGGACGACGGAATCCGCGTCCGACTCGACGACCCGCGTGCCCGCCGGGTACCAGTCCCGCGCGGTGGTGCGGACCTCGTAGAGGACGGGGCCGCGGTCGCGCAGGTCGTCCACCGTGCCCTCGGCCTTCATCTGGCCCTTGGTGATGATGCCCACCCGGTGGCACAGTCGCTGCACCAGGTCGAGCTGGTGGGAGGAGAAGAGGACCGGCACGCCCTCGGCGGCCTTCGCCAGCAGCAGCTCGCTCATCACCGAGACCGCGACGGGGTCGAGACCGCTGAACGGCTCGTCGAGGATGAGCAGCTCGGGGTGGTGCACCAGGGAGGCGGCCAGCTGCACGCGCTGCTGGTTACCGAGGGAGAGCTCCTGGAGTTTGGAGTTGGCGCGCTCGGTCAGGCCGAGCTGCTCGAGGAGCTCGTCGGTGGCGGTGGTGGCGGCCTGCTTGGTGAGTCCGTGCAGGCGTCCGAAGAAGATCAGCTGGTCGGCGATCTTCTCCTTGTCGTAGAGGCCGCGTTCCTCGGGCATGTATCCGATGGTGCGGCGGATGTCGTCGTTGATCGGGGTGCCGTCTACGCGGGCCTCCCCGGTGTCCGAGGTCAGCACGCCGAGCGCGATGCGCATGGCGGTGGATTTGCCGGCACCGTTGGATCCGACGAAACCGTAGACCTCGCCGGGTCGCACGGTGAAGGTCATGTCGGTCAGGGCGCGGACGGCGGAGTCGCCGCTGCCGAAGGTCTTGTTGAGGTGGTCGATTTCCAGGGTGGGCACGGGTTGCTCCTCTGGTTGTGGGGACGTGGTGGCCAGACTAGTTGTTTGGTGGGGGAACCGGAACGGGGCCGAAGGTCGTGGCGTAGGCGATGGTGGGCATCGCCGTCGCTGCCATCATCGAGAGAACGGTCAGCAGGCCGCCGGTGTAGACCCAGCGGTGCAGGCTCTCCGGGTTCGCGACGGCGACGAAGATCATGAACAGCGCGACGACCAGGAGGAACAGGGTGGTCCAGCCGTAGGCGACGGACTGCCAGGTGCTCAAGACCTTCGCCTCGTACTCGTCGAGCTCGGAGTCCGGGGCCACGTCGCGGGTGTTGATCACGGTGCGCAGCATCGTCCAGCTCACGCAGACGATGACGGTGAAGGGCAGCCACGCGAGGATCAGCGGCAGCCAAAAGATCTGTGCCACGGTGGTGGCCACCCCGAGCACGAGGGACCACAGGTAGATCCTGATCAGGAGGCGGACACGGGCCTCGGTCCGCCAGGACGGTGCCTGGGTGGACAGGGTCTCCTCGCGGCGCCGCCAGCGCTCGGCGCGGTTCTCGGCTCGGTTCTCTGCCCAGTCGTTGACTCTGGTGAGGACGCTCATGATGCTGGCACCTCTTCCCGGTGTTCCACGGAGACGAGGAGGTCCTTGTTCATGCCGCCCGCGATGCCCTGGAGTATCTGCAGGGGAATGTAGAGAATCGCGGCAAATGTCATGTAGCTGCAGGCCTGGAGTGCGCGGACCACGGAATTCAGTGCCGACCGAGGATCATCGCCGCTCAATCTGACGAGCGGGACCAAAGAGAACGCCAACAGGGCGAGCATGATGAAGCAGATGCAGGTGCCCAGGGCTCCGCGCAGCGCCTTGTTGCGGCGCTGCAGCTCGTACTCGTCGAGGTCCTGCTCCGGTCGCCGGTCCTGGTGGTGAACGCTACGACGGAGAAGAAAGATAGCCGTCACGGCCACGAGGTCTCCGATCATCCAGCAGACAAAGGCAAACCCGGTCGACGTCAGGGAGAGGACCGCAGCGCAGATGACGAGGGCGATGCCGACATGTGCGGTGAGTACGAGTCGCTGACGGTAGGTGACGATCTTCGGTACTGACCGTTTCATCACTGATCCTTCCGGTAGATCTCGGTGGACATGGGGCCGAACTCCGTGCGGCTGAACACCGCGGCGACGGGGAGGTCGAAGACCTCGCAGACGCGGAAGGCCAGGTCGAGGCTGGGGGAGTGGTCGCCGCGTTCCAGTGCGCCCACGGTCTGTGGGTTCACGTCGATGAGTGCCGCCAGGTCCGCGCGCGACATGTCCCGTTCCGCGCGCAGCACCCGGATCCTGTTGTGGATCGGGGTGGCGGGCTTCTTCTTCGGGGACATGACACAAAGTGTTGTATAAACCCAATGACTTGTCAAGAATTTTAGGTGGCGGACGGACCAGGGGCAGGCCTACGCTGGCGGCCATGACCAACGCAGAAACAGCGCAAACAGCGCAGACAGTCACGCTCAACGACGGCCACGAGATCCCGCAGCTCGGCCTGGGCGTGTGGGAGCTCTCCCCGGAGGACGCCTACGCCTCCACCCGCGCGGCGATCAGCGCCGGCGCCCGCCACATCGACACCGCCGCGGCCTACGGCAATGAGTCGGACGTGGGACGTGCCATCGCCGACGCCATCGCCGAGGGTGAGGTCACCCGCGACGACCTCTACGTGACCACCAAGCTCTGGAACGCCGACCAGGCACCGGGCAAGGCCGCCGGGGCGATCGACACCTCCCTGGCGAACCTCGGTCTCGACCACGTCGACCTGTGGCTGATCCACTGGCCCGTGCCGTCCTACGGCCGTTACGTCGATGCGTGGCGCGCGCTGATCGAGGCGCGCGAGGCGGGTAAGACGACCTCCATCGGTGTGTCGAACTTCTACCCGGAGGTGCTCGACGAGATCATCGACGCCACCGGTGTGGTCCCGGCCGTCAACCAGATCGAGCTGCACCCGGGCCTGTCCCAGCAGGCGCAGCGCGCCGACGACGCCAAGCGCGGCATCGTCACCGAGGCCTGGTCGCCGCTGGGCCGTGGACTGCTGGACCACCCGGTCGTCACGGCCGTGGCCGATGAGGTCGGGGCGTCCGCCGCGCAGGTCATCGTGCGCTGGCACCTGCAGCAGGGCATCGTGGTGTTCCCGCGCTCCAGCAAGGCCGAGCGGGTGAAGGAGAACCTCGACGTGGACGGTTTCGAGCTCAGCGACGAGCAGATCGACCGCATCACCGCCCTGGACGACGACGAGGCCGCCGCCGGGCGTGTCGGCGCGGACCCGCGCGAGGCGTCCTTCGGCGTCCCGGAGGAGTGACCTGCCCCTCGTTTGAGGTGTTCACCCCACCGCCGCCGGAACTTTCGGGGACAATGGGCCACCGGAGACCAACCGGACGGGAAGGCAGTTGAGGGTATGGCAGAGGCACAGGCGGGATCAGGGGTACGGGTCACGCGCGACGGCACCACGCCGGGAGTCGGCATCATCACGCTGTGCCGTCCGGAACGGCGCAATGCGCTGGACGCGGACGTGTGCGTGGCCGTCGCCGAGGCGGTGGAGGGCTTTGTAGCTTCCGGCGACCCGGTGCGCGTGATCCTCCTGCGCGCCGAGGGACCCGCCTTCTGCGCGGGCGCGAACCTGAAGGGCGGGGTGTACGCCACCGACTTCTTCGGCAGTCTCGAACGTATGATCCGGGCCGTCACCGAGGCCCCGGTGCCAATCGTCGCCGACGTGCAGGGCCCGGCGGTCGGCGCGGGCTGCCAGCTCGTGCTCGCCTGTGACCTGCGGGTGATGGGCCCGAAGGCGCGGGTGTGGGTGCCCGCGGTGCGTCACGGTTTCAGCCTCGACCGCTGGACGGTCGCCCGTGCGGTGGAGCTGCTCGGCGGCTCGGTGGCGCGCAACGTGCTGATCGCCGGGGCGCAGGTGGGCCAGGCCATGGCCGTGTCCACCGGGTTCGCCACACTCGGCGGTCCTGCGCACGACGCCCTGGAGCTGGTCCGCACCATGGCCGGCCAGGCGCCGATGCCGATGCACTACTTCAAGCTGGCGATGAACAACCCGTCACCGGACGAGGAGCTCGCCGGGGAGATCGACCGGCTCGGCGGGGCCTGCTGGCTCAGTCGCGACGCCGCGGAGGCGCGCCGGGCCCGTGAGGAGAAGCGTCCCCCGGTCTTCGAGGGACGGTAGGTTTTCGAGGAAGGTAGATGGCGGTGTCCCAGAACATCGGCGGTGACCTGACCGGGCTGAGCTCGGCGGAGGTGGCGCAGCGCGTCCGTGAGGGCAGGACGAACGAGGTCGGACGCAGTACCGGCCGCAGTGTGTGGCAGATCATCCGGGCGAACGTCTTCACCCGGGTCAACGCGATCCTCGGCGTGCTGTGCGTGATCGTGCTGTCCACCGGGTCGTGGATCAACGCGGCGTTCGGCCTGCTGATCATCGCCAACTCGGCGGTGGGGGTAATCCAGGAGCTGCGTGCCAAGCGCACGCTGTCCAACCTGCGCATCGTCGGGGAGACGCAGCCCACCGTGCTGCGCGACGGGGAACGCCGCACCGTGCACCAGTCCGAGGTCGTGGTGGACGACCTGGTCGTGGTGCGCACCGGCGACGAGATCGTGGTCGACGGCCCACTGGTGGCCGTGGTCGACAGCGGCTTCTCCGTCGACGAGTCGCAGCTCACCGGTGAGGCGGACGCGGTGTCCAAGCAGGTCGGCGACGAGGTGCTCTCCGGGTCCTTCGTCTCCGCCGGCACCGCGGTGTTCCGCGCCGGGCGGGTGGGGCAGGACGCCTACGCCGCCAAGCTCGCCGCCGAGGCCAGCGAGTTCTCGCTGACCGACTCGGTGCTGATGAGCGGCATCAACTCCATCCTGCGGGTGATCACCTGGCTGCTGATCCCCACCGGTGTGCTCACGATCTGGACGCAGCTGGTGCGTTCCGGCACCGGCGTGCGCGAGTCGATCCTGTCGATGGCGGCGGCGATCGTGCCGATGGTCCCCGAGGGGCTGGTGCTGATGACGTCCATCGCCTTCGCCGCCGGGGTGGTACGCCTCGGCAGGTACAAGGCGCTGGTCAACGAGCTCGTCGCGATCGAGGGCCTGGCCCGCGTGAACACGGTGTGCACGGACAAGACCGGCACGCTGACCACCAACGAGATGGAGTTGGACGGCGTCTACGCCGCCGACGGGTCCGTGGCGTCGCCCGCGGCGCGCGAGGCGTTGGGCCGCCTGGTGGCGTCCCAGCAGGACCGCAACACCACCGCCGAGGCGATCCTGGCGTCCTTCGGGGACGCTGACGGGGAATCCGCGCCGGACCCTTTCGAGGGCACGGAGATTCCCTTCGGGTCGGCGTGGAAGTACTCCGGCGTGCAGCTGGAGGACGCCGCTTGGATCCTCGGCGCGCCGGACGTCCTGCTCGCCGACGGGGTCGCCGCGGCGACCGCCCGCGAGCTCGGCGACCGGGGACTGCGCGTCCTGGCGTTCGGGCGGGTGGACGGCACACCCGCGCAGGACGGCTCGACCGTACCGACACTCCAGGACCCGACGCTCGTCGCGCTCGGCCAGCAGCTGCGTCCCGATGCCCGCGAGACGCTCGACTTCTTCGACACCCAGGACGTGGACCTGAAGATCATCTCCGGTGACAACCCGGACTCCGTGGCCGCCGTCGCCCGCGGTGCCACCGACCACGAGCTGGTTGCCGTGGACGCCCGCGACCTCGACGACCTGTCGGAGGAGGACTTCGACGCCGAGGTCGCCCGCGCCAACGTCTTCGGCCGGGTGCGTCCCGAGCAGAAGCAGCAGATGGTCGGCTCACTGCACCGGGCGGGGCGCACGGTGGCGATGACCGGCGACGGGGTCAACGACGTGCTGGCGTTGAAGAAGGCAGACATCGGCGTGGCCATGGGTGCGGGTGCCCCGGCGACGCGCAGCGTGGCTCAGCTGGTGCTGCTGGACAACCGGTTCTCCGCGCTGCCGCGGGTGGTGGGGGAGGGCCGCCGGGTGATCGGCAACATCGAGCGGGTGGCGAACCTCTTCCTCACCAAGACCGTGTACTCGGTGGTGCTGGCGCTGGTGGTGGCGGTGCTGGGCATGTCCTTCCCGTTCCAGCCGATCCACGTGACCATCACCGGCTGGTTCACCATCGGGATCCCGGCGTTCATCCTGGCGCTGGCGCCGAACAACGAGCGTCCGCGGGACGGCTTCCTGCGCCGCGTGCTCGCACTGGCCGTGCCGTCCGGCGTGCTTGTCGGCGGCATCGCCGTGGCGATGTGGATCGTGGTGTACCCCGGTGGCGACGCCCCGGCGATGGAGCGGGCCCAGGCGGGCACGGCGGTGCTTTTGGCGCTGATCGTGATGGGGCTGTGGGTGCTGGGCATCGTGGCACGGCCGCTGGTGTGGTGGAAGGTGCTGCTGCTGGTGGGCTGCGTGACCGGCTACGTGCTGCTGTTCACGGTGCCGTTCCTGCGCGAGCTGGTGCTGCTGGAGCCCGGCAACACCGGCCTGATGCTGACCGGTCTGGTGGTCGGCGCGGTGGGCTGTGCGGCGATCGAGGCGGTGCATCGGCTGGTGCAGTGGTGGGCGCGTAGGACACGGAAAACACAGAAAACACAGAAAACGCAGGAAGCGCTGAGTAAGGAGGACGCCGATGCGTGAGCCGCAGGAGGTCGCGCGTGAGCGCGCGGAGGAGCTGCCGGGGGCGCGTCCGACCGCGCCCTTCGGGCCGGACTGGGAGGTGCACAAGGTGCACGGCAAGGTCTTCATGCTGCTCACGGAGGTCACCGGTGAGCCGATCGTGATCCTGAAGTCCGACCCGGTGGAGTCGACGGCGTTGCGGGAGCAGTACCGGCTGATCACGCCGGGCTACCACATGAACAAGCGGCACTGGATCACCCTGAAACCGGGGAACGGTGAGGGGTTAGAAGAGGATCTGGTGCGCGAGCTGGTGACCGAGTCCTACCGTCTGGTGGTTGCCAACAACCTGCCGCGGAAGCGCTGGCCGATCGACCCGGAGACCTTCGGGAAACCGGGGATCCACCCAAAGTAGTTGACATGTCATCTACTTTGGGTGGATCATGGGGACATGGACTTCGGAATCTTCACCATCGGTGACGTCACAACGGACCCCACCACCGGACGCACCCCCAGCGAACACGAGCGCATCGCCGACACCGTCGAGTACGCGAAGAAGGCCGAGGAGGTCGGCCTCGACGTCTTCGCCACCGGCGAGCACCACAACCCGCCCTTCGTCGCCCCGGCGAACCCGCCGATCCTCATGGCCCACCTCGCCGCGGTGACCGAGAACATCCGGTTCTCCACCGCCACCACCCTGATCACCACCAACGACCCGGTCCGTCTGGCGGAGGACTACGCCTACGCCCAGCACCTCACCGGCGGACGCATCGACCTGATGATGGGCCGCGGCAACACCGGCCCGGTGTACCCCTGGTTCGGCAAGGACATCCGCCGGGGCATCCCGCTGGCCGTGGAGAACTACCACCTGCTGCGCCGACTGTGGCGTGAGCAGGACGTCTCCTGGAAGGGCGAGTTCCGCACGCCGCTGCAGAACTTCACCGCCACGCCGCGTCCGCTGGACGACGTCCCGCCGTTCGTCTGGCACGGCTCGATCCGCTCCCCGGAGATCGCCGAGCAGGCCGCGTACTACGGCGACGGCTTCTTCCACAACCACATCTTCTGGAACATCGAGCACACCGCACAGATGGTGAACACCTACCGTGAACGCTTCGAGCACTACGGCCACGGCTCGGCCGACCAGGCGATCGTGGGCCTGGGCGGGCAGGTCTTCATCGGCGACACCGAGCAGAAGGCCAAGGACTTCTTCCGGCCCTACTTCGACAACGCGCCGGTCTACGGCCACGGCCCCAGCATGGAGGACTTCACCCGCATGACCCCGCTGACCGTGGGCACGGTCGACCAGGTCATCGAGCGTTACCTCGGCTACGCCGACGCCGTGGGCGACTACCAGCGCCAGATGTTCCTCGTCGACCACGCCGGACTGCCGAAGGAGGTCGTGATGGAGCAGATCGAGATCCTCGGCACCGAGGTCGTCCCGGTGCTGCGCCGTGAGCTCGAGGCCAGGCGCCCCGCGCACGTGCCCTCCGGGCCGCCGTCCCACGCCTCCCTCGTGGCCGCGGGAATGGACGACCCCTTCCACGACGTTGACCCCGTGAAGGAGAGGAGCACGAAGTGAGCAACCTGCAGAACGGTCCGGGCAACGACCGGACGCTGGTCGTCGTCAACGCGGGGCTGAGCAACCCGTCGAGCACCAGCGACATCGCCGTGCGTGTGGCGGACGCCGCGGTGGGTGCTGGCGCAGCCGTCGAGATCGTGGACCTGCGCTCGCTGGCCGGCGACCTGGCCACGTTCATGACCACCATGATCCCCACCCCCGAGCTGGACCGTGCCCGTGCGCTCGTCTCCAGTGCCGACGCGCTGATCGCCGCCACGCCGGTCTTCCAGGGCAGCTACGCCGGACTGTTCAAGATGTTCTTCGACACCCTGGAGAAGCACGCGCTGCGGGGAGTTCCGGTCAGCCTCGTCGCCACCGCCGGCACGCCCCGGCACTCGATGGTGCTGGACTACGCCATGCGCCCGCTGCTGTCGTTCCTGCAGGCCACGGTCCTGCCGACCGGTGTTTTCGTCGCCACCGGCGAGTTCGGCGAGGCCGGGTCCGACGGGGAGGACGGTGACCTGCAGGAGCGCATCGCCCGCGCCGGGCGCGAGCTGGCCGCAGAGTTGGGTACCGGGCTGGTGGGTGGAACCGCCGCCCCCGCCCCCGCATCTGACGACGCCTCTGGCGACGCCGACACCGGCGGTATCGGCGGCTTCGAGGCCCTGCTGAAGGCGCACTCGGGTTCCTGACCTCCGGCACATGGATTAGGCACCGAATTCTGGGTGCCGGTTTCTGGCACTCTTGGGTCTCAACGCCGTGGGCTCCCGTGGCGACGACGCCCGAGGAGACGCCACCGTGCACGCAGCAACTACAGCGACCGCACCGACCACCCTGCTGCGACGACTGCTCCCGGCCCTGCTGATCCTGCTGTGGCTCGCGGTCGCGGCCGTCGGCGGCCCGAAGTTCGGGGAGATCAGCGAGGTCGCCACCAACGACCAGTCGTCCTTCCTGCCCGAATCCGCCGAGTCCACGCAGGTCGGCGAGCGGCTGGCGGACTTCCAGGACTCCGGGGCCGCCCCGGCGATCGTGGTGCTCACCGGTCAGGACGACACCTCCCTGGACCCCGCGACCGTGGCCGGCCTCGCTGATCTGCCCGACCGGCTCATCGCCGCTGTCGACGGGCTGGGTGAGGGCACCGGCACCGAGGCCAGCCCGCCGATCCCCTCGGAGGACGGTGAGGCGGTGCAGCTCATCGTCCTGCCGCCGGAGGGCGTGGCCCCGGCGGACGCGGTCGACGCCCTGAACTCACCCCTAAACGAAGCTCTCCCGGACACCCTGGACGCCCGCATCACCGGCCCCGCCGGGTTCAGTGCGGACCTCTCGGAGGCCTTCGCCGGCATCGACGGCCTGCTCCTGCTCGTCGCCGTCGCCGCGGTCCTGGTGATCCTGGTGCTGGTGTACCGCTCGCCGTTCCTGCCGTTCATCGTCCTGCTGAGTTCGATGGTGGCCCTGTGCGCCGCGGTGCTGGTCAACGTGGCCCTGGCGCGCTCCGGGGTGGTGATGATCAACGGCCAGATCCAGGGGATCCTGTTCATCCTGGTCATCGGCGCGGCCACGGACTACGGGCTGCTGTACACCGCACGTTACCGCGAGGAACTGGGACGTCACCCGGACGCCTGGTCGGCGACGGTGGCGGCATTGCGCGGCACGTGGCAGCCGGTGCTCGCCTCGGCGGCGACGGTGAGCGCGGGGCTGCTGTGCCTGCTGCTGTCCGACCTGGCGTCCAACGCAGGGCTCGGTCCGGTGGCGGCGGTGGGCATCGCCGCGGCGTTCCTCACCTCGTTGACGTTCCTGCCGGCGGTGCTGGCGCTGCTGGGGCGCCGGGTCTTCTGGCCGCGCGTGCCGCACGACGCACAGGACGCACAGGACGCCGCAGCGTCCGGCGGTGGGCTGTGGCCACGCGTGGCGGAGGTCGTCGGACGCCACCCGCGACGCATCGCCGCCGGCGTCGGCGTCGTCCTGGTGGCCGGGTGCGCCGGCCTGTTCGCCCTGGACGCCGACGGCGTGCCCACCAGCGACTACGTGATCGGGCAGAGTGACGCGCGCGACGGACAGGACGTCCTCGACGAGCACTTCCCGGCCGGTTCCGGGGCGCCGACGTACGTGCTCACACCCGCCGGGAACCAGGACGAGGTGGAGTCGGCGGTGGCCGCGCTGAACGGTGTGGCGTCGGTGGACGCCACCGGCGCTGACTCCCCGGAAGGACGCACCGAGGTCGACGGAGACATCCTGCTCGAGGTCACGCTCGCCGACTCCCCGTACTCCGATGCGGCGGAGGACACCGTGCGCGAGATCCGCGCGGAGGTCGGGGACTTAGGAGCGATGGTCGGCGGGACGACCGCCACCGAGCTGGACACCAAGGAGACCTCCGTCGCCGACCGTACGCTGATCATCCCGATCGTGCTGCTGGTGATCACGGTGATGCTCGCGCTGCTGCTGCGCGCGGTGGTCGCACCTCTGGTGCTGCTGGCCACCACGGTGCTGAGCTTCGGTACGGCGCTGGGCGTGGGGGCGGTGATCTTCTCGCTGGTCGGGTTCAGCGGGTCTGATCCGTCGGTGCCGCTGTACGCGTTCGTGTTCCTGGTGGCGTTGGCGATCGACTACAACATCTTCCTCATGACGCGTGTCCGCGAGGAGTCCATGGTCCACGGCACTGCCGAGGGGGTCAGCCGCGGGCTGGTCAGCACCGGCGGGGTGATCACGAGTGCGGGCATCGTGCTGGCCGCGACCTTTGCCGCGCTGCTGGTCATCCCGATCCAGTTCCTGGTGCAGCTGGCGATCATCATCTCCCTGGGCGTGCTGATCGACACCTTCCTGGTGCGCTCGTTCCTGGTACCGGCGTTGACGCACATTCTCGGCGATCGGATCTGGTGGCCGGGGAGAACCGGTAGGGTGCGTGGACATGAGCCGCACAGAACTGGTGACCATGCTGATCCTGCCCGAGGTGGAGCAGGAGGTGATCACCGAGCTGGAGCGACGCCTGGGGCGTGATGTCGGGGTGGTCTTCACCGACGGGGACGAAGAGGACACCGCTTCCCTGGTGGAGCAGTGGACCATCGAGCACCCCGGACAGCCGGTGGGGCAGCGGCGGATACGGACGATCGGTTCGGGTGCCGACAGCCCCGTGGATGCCACCGGCTTCGCGGATTCCGAGGCGCAGCAGGTGGCTGAGGCGGTCGTGGACATCATCTGCCCGCACGCACGCGAGGAGGAGCGCCAGCTTCAGGCGGGCGAGCTGTTCGAGGTGACACCCGACGCGATCCCGTGGTCGGGGCACACGCTGTTGTGGGAGGGCCGGGAAGTGTAGGCAGACCCCGGCCGAAGTCAGGGAACCAGACGGGGGAACAACACCTCGGCCGCGCCGCGGTTCACCTCGTGCTGCTGGCCGGTGGTGAATCCGTCGTAGGTCTCGAGGAAGGAGTTGAAGTAGGTTCCCGCCTTCTCGTTGGCGAAGGGCCAGTCGCTGCCGTAGAGGACGTGTCCGGGGGCGGCGAACTCGAGGAGGCTGGGGAGCGAACTCGGGCTGGAGGCCAGGGCAGTGTCGAAGTAGAAGCGTCTCATCGCGGTCAGGACGCTGTCCTCGGTACATCCGGTATCGACCGTCGTCGCGGTGAGTGAGGCGAAACGGTAGGCGGCGTACGGTAGGAATCCGCCGCCGTGGGCAAGGATCACCCTCATGTCCGTGTACCGGTTCATCACTCCGGCCAACACCATGTTCAACGCCGTCCTGGTCGTGTCGAAGACGTAGTCGGCCATGGGGGCCGGGGTGCCGTCCAGCAGCGGCATCGGTGGTTGTGCCGGGTGGATGAACACCACTGCGCCGCGTGCGTCCAGTTCCTGCCACAGCTGCTCGTAGTCCGGGTCGCCCAGGTACTTCCCGCCGGCGTTGGACATCAGGACGACGCCGTCCGACCCCAGGACGTCCAACGCGTACACGGCCTCCTCGACGGCCCCGTCGGCGTCGGGCAGCGGGAGCGAGGCGAAGGTGCCGAAGCGGTCCGGCCGGTCCTTCGCCAGTTCCGCGCCGAAGTCGTTGACGGCGCGGGCCAGGCCCCGCGGGTCGTCGATACCTTCGAAGGAAGTGCCGGGGGAGGTGACCGAGAGGACTCCGGTCGCGATGCCCTGCCTGTCCATCATGTCGACGGCGGACGCCGGGCTCCAGTCCGGCGTGGGCCATCCCCCGGAGGTCGTCCCGGTGCTCTCCAACGCCTCCCGCCACCGGGGCGGGATGATGTGCTGGTGTACGTCGATGCGGTCATGTGGCATGGGCTACCTCCCGGACTCTCGAAGTTAAGGATCTTACGTTCGCGATCCTACCCGTGGAGTGTGCCTCCCGGGGATGGTGCCCGATGCACGAAACAAGCCGCCGGTCTTGTCGACCGACGGCTTGTGTGACCGTGCCCCAGGGCAGATTCGAACTGCCGACACCCGCTTTAGGAGAGCGGTGCTCTATCCCCTGAGCTACTGGGGCGCACCGCAACAGTGTACCGTGCCGGGGCGGCGGCGTCGGAAACGAGGTAACCCGATGCAACTCAGTGTGCCGCGGGTTGTTCCCGCTTCGGGCCGACCGCCGGGGCGAGCAGCGGGAAGATCAGCACGGTGAGCGCCCCACCGGCGACGAGGAGGGACGCCTCCTCCTGGCCGATGATGCCCGAGGACGTCGCTACCTCGGTGACCGCGACGATGATCGGCAGGCCGGTGGCCGAGTACAGCGACATCTCGAACTTCTCCCGCCAGCCCGACAACCCGGAACCGGTGTTGCTCCACAGTTCCCGCAGGAAGATGGGCATGCCGCGGGCGATGAAGATCGTCGGGACGATGGCGAGCACGAACCACGGCCGGTCGGCGATCACGCCGGTGTCGATGGCCATGCCCGAGGTCACGAAGAACACCGGGATGAAGACGCCGTAACCGATGGTCTCCAGCTGCTCCTCCAGGCCCGTGCGGTAGGTCTCCGGCACGATCTGGTGCAGGATGATGCCGGTGGCGAAGGCGCCGAGCACCACGTCAAGGTCGAAGACCGCGGCGACCGCCATCAGGACGGCGAGCATGAGGACGACCGAGCGGATCACGGTCTGGTTCGTCGAACCGGCACCGTCGCGGATCGCCCAGCCGATCCACGGGGTGAGCGTCCGGACCGTCCTGGGCAGCAGCGCGACGACGATCGCGACGACGAAGAAGGCGGCGAGCACGGCGGCGCTGGCCCACGTCGTGCGGGCCGAGAGCAGGATCGCCATGGCGATGACCGGGGCGAGTTCGCCGATCGCGCCGTGGATCATCACGCTGTCGCCGACCCGGGTGCCGCTGAGACCGTTCTGCTTGAGGATGGGCATCAGTGTGCCCAGCGCGGTGGAGGTCAGGGCGATGCCGAGTCCGACGGAGACGCCGATGTCCCCGGAGGTCAGCAGCATCGCCGCGCCGAAGCTGAGCACCAGGCACATCGCCCAGGTCAGCAGGGCGTGGCCACCCTGGCGGGACTTGAGCATGGACGGGTTGATCTCCATGCCGGCGAGCAGGAACAGGAAACCGAGGCCGAGTTCGCGCAGCAGGTCGACGGCTTCACCGTCCGTGGCGAGCTGGAAGCCGAAGGGGCCGATGACCAGTCCGAGGATGAGCAGGAAGACGACGGCGGGGACACGCTTTCCGGTGAGGAAGGCGAGAACGGGTGCGAGGAGTCCGGCTCCGGCGATCCAGGCGAAGGAGACGAGGGCGTCTGTCATGTAGCTGAGCCTACCGGGTGTTTTCTCTTGGCTGGCAACGGAAGTCGGGGGACATAAAACACCGCCGCCCCCTCCCCGTGTGGTGTGTGGGGAGGAGACGGCGGTCGAGGTGGTGTGTGGTGTGTGAAGCGGTGGTGCGTGGTGTGGTGGATGCGGTGGAGTCGCTGGGAGGTGGGGCCTTAGTGCTCGACCACGGCCTCGACGCCGACGCCGGTGAGGGAGCGGACCTCCATCTCGGCCTGCAGCTCTTCCTTGTGGTCCGGCTTGCCGAGGTAGGTACCGACGATGCCGGCCAGGAAGCCGAGCGGGATGGAGATGATCGCAGGGTTGGTCAGGTCGATGAGCGACCAGTCGGAGTTGGCGAACATTGCGGTCTCGGTACCCGAGACGGAGTTGGAGAAGAACAGCACGACCAGGGAGGAGATGAGTCCCACGTAGATCGAGGAGACTGCGCCGGTGGTGTTGAAGCGCTTCCAGTACAGGGAGTACAGGATGGTCGGCAGGTTGGCGGAGGCCGCGATGCAGAAGGCCAGGGAGACCAGGAAGGCCACGTTCTGGTCCATCGCCAGGATGCCGAGGATGATTGAGGCGATGCCGATGACGACCACGGTGATCTTGGAGACACGGACCTGCTCGGCTTCGCTGGACTTGCCGCCACGCAGCACCGCGTCGTAGAAGTCGTGGGCGACGGAGGCGGAGGCTGTGATGGCGAGGCCGGCGACCACGGCGAGCACGGTGGCGAAGGCGACCGCGGATATCAGTGCCATGAAGATCGATCCGCCGAGCTCGAGTGCCAGCAGCGGGGCTGCGGCGTTCGCGCCACCCGGGGCGTTCTGGATCCGGTCGACTCCGACGTAGGCGGCGGCGGCGTAGCCCAGGATCAGGGTCAGCAGGTAGAAGCCACCGATCAGGACGATGGCCCAGGTCACGGACTTGCGGGCCTCACGGGCGGTGGGCACCGTGTAGAAGCGCATCAGAACGTGGGGCAGGCCGGCGACACCGAGGCACAGCGCCATGGCCAGGGAGATGAAGTCGAGCTGGCCCATCAGGGAACCGCCGTACTTCAGTCCGGGCTCGAGGATACCTTCGGGGTTCTCGGTGCCGGCCTCGGCGTGGTTGTCGATGGCCATCTGCAGCAACTCGGAGAAGTTGCCCTTGACCATGACCATGATGATCACGGCCATGACGACCACACCGGTGCACAGCAGCACTGCCTTGATCATCTGCACGTAGGTGGTGCCCTTCATGCCGCCGATGAGCACGTAGGCGATCATCACGGCACCGACCACGGCGACCACGGCGGCCTGGGCGGGCTTCTCGTGGATGTCGAGCAGCACGGAGACCAGCGAACCGGCGCCGGCCATCTGCGCGATCAGGTAGAACAGTGACACGAACAGCGTCGCGAAGGAGGCGGCCAGTCGGACCGGGCGCTGCTTCAGCCGGAAGGACAGTACGTCGGCCATGGTGAACTTACCGGTGTTACGCAGCGGCTCGGCGACCAGCAGCATCGCGACGACCCAGGCGACGAAGAAGCCGATCGAGTAGAGGAATCCGTCGTAACCCTGCAATGCGATGGCACCGACGATGCCGAGGAAGGATGCCGCGGAGAGGTAGTCGCCGGCGATGGCGAGACCGTTCTGCGTACCGGAGAAGCTGGCGCCACCGGTGTAGAAGTCCTTGGCGGAGTCCTTCTGCTGGGACTTGCTGGCCCGGGTCACGATGTACATCGTGATCACGATGAAGCCGACGAAGATGGCGATGTTGAGGATGGGGTTGCCCGTGTCCGACTGGGCGAGGAGATGTGTCTGCATGTTTTCTCTCAGTTCCGTGTCAGCGGGGCTTACGCCGGGGCGTTGCCGGTCTCGGCGAAGTCACCGGTGCGCTCGAGGCGGTCACGCAGTGCTGCGGTACGCGGCTCGAGCTCACGGTCGGCGAACTTCACGTAGGCGTAGGTGATGGCGAAGGTGGTCACGAACTGGAGCAGGCCCAGGATGATTCCGACGTTGATGTTGCCCCAGACCTTGCCGGCGAAGAGGTCGGGGGCGAACATGGCGAGCAGGACGTACGCTGCGAACCAGAGCAGCGCACAGATCGTCACGGGGAAGGCGAAGCCACGCTGCTTTTTGCGGAGCTCCTGGAACTCGGGGCTCTTCTGCGCCTCGACGAACTCCTCGGGGGTCGGTGTGTGCCGGAGGTCGGGTGTCGACATCGGCTCCCTTTCTGTCAGTGATAATGGTCACAGCCGCGCTGTGGATGGGTGTCAAGTTACAGAACCCGACGAAGCCATTTCAAGGCCAAATGTGACTGGGCGGGGGCGATGAACGCAGTGCACCCCCGTTCGTCGTCCTGACATGCGTCTAAGCGGGAGACAAACGGGGGTGGGGGTCGGGAGGGGTACGTCGCAGATGTGCGGCAGGCCCTCCGTAAGTGTTTCCGAAAATATGTGCTTATGGGTGTGCGGTTCCGCTAACCGAGCTCGGCGAGCTTCGCCCGGACGTCGTCCGCAGGCGGGTTGGTGGCGTGCGTGCCGTCGGAGTACTTCACGGTGGGCACCACACGGTTGCCGTCGTTGACGGACTTGACCCACTCGCCGGCGTCCGGGTGCTCCTCGACGTCGATACGCTCGTACGGGGTGTCGGTGGCGTCCAGGTCAGCGGTGAGCTGCTTGCAGAAGGGGCACCAGGTGGTGGTGTACAGGGTGACGGACATGGGTTACTCCTTGATCGTTAGCGGTTCGTGTTCGTGTATTCGCAGATACGGTAACGCAACGGGTCCTCGCCGGTCAGGGCGGTTCCCTTCGCCGACTCCAGCCAGGGGCCGTCGGCGACGGCGAAGGAGCCGTCCTCCAGCGTCGCACGCATGTCGGGGGCGGCGACGGTGAAGCGCTCCGGCGCCCCGCAGGCGATCTCGGTGACCACCACCCGGTCGGCGACCGGCAGGCACTGGCGGTAGATCTCCCCGCCACCGAGGATCCACACCGTGGGAACTGTGGACGCGTCCGCCCCGGCGACGCGGTAGGCGGCGGCGACGGCCTCCGGGATCGTCGCGCACACCGTCCCGCCCGGGGCGTCGTACGAGGTGTTGCGGGTGATCACCACGTTGTCGCGTCCGGGGAGGGGACGGAAGCGCGGGTCCAGGGCCTCCCACGAGATCCGGCCCATCACCACGGGTGCGCCCACGGTGGAGTTCTTGAAGTGTTCCAGGTCCTCCGGCAGGTACCAGGGCATGTCGGTGCCGTCGCCGATGATGTTGTCGGTGGTCTGCGCCCAGATCATCGCCACCTCGACGTCGTCCGGCAGCCCGGCGGCGCGCAGTGCGTCCCTGGTTAGTGTGGTATCGCTCATGGTGACTGTCTCGTCCTTCCTCACACCGCCACCGGGGCCTTGATACCCGGGTGCGGGTCGTAATCGTCCACGGAAATGTCGTCGAAGGTGTAGCTGAACATGTCGTCCGCCTTCGTCAGCGACAGCGTGGGGTAGGGGCGCGCCTCCCGGCTGAGCTGGCGTTCCACCTGCTCCACGTGGTTGTCGTAGATGTGGCAGTCGCCACCGGTCCACACGAACTCGCCGACCTCCAGGCCCGCCTGCTGGGCGAACATGTGGGTCAGGATGGAGTAGCTGGCGATGTTGAACGGCACGCCCAGGAACATGTCCGCGCTGCGCTGGTAGAGCTGGCAGGACAGCTTCCCGTCGGCCACGTAGAGCTGGAACATCAGGTGGCACGGCGGCAGAGCCATGTCGTCGAGCTCGGAGACGTTCCACGCCGAGACGATGTTGCGCCGCGAATCCGGGTTCTGCTTCAGCGTCTCCAACGCCGCGGCGATCTGGTCGACGTGTGCGCCGTCCGGGGTGGGCCAGCTGCGCCACTGGACGCCGTAGATGGGACCCAGGTCGCCGTTGTCGTCGGCCCACTCGTCCCAGATGCTCACCCCGTGCTCGTGCAACCAGGACACGTTGGAGTCCCCGCGCAGGAACCAGAGCAGTTCGCCCACGACGGACTTGAGGTGGACCTTCTTCGTGGTGATCAGCGGGAACCCCGCCGACAGGTCGTAGCGGATCTGGCGGCCGAACAGGCTGCGTGTGCCGGTGCCGGTGCGGTCGCCCTTGGCGGTGCCGTCGGCGAGGATCTCGGCCAGGAGATCCTCGTAGGGCGTGGAGATGGGGGAGGCGGAACTCATGGTGTCAAGAATAGGTGTCGTCGGTCCCGGCGGCATCCGCCGGGTTCATAACACCTTGCGCAGCGGCATCAGCGCGATCTCGGCGACACGGGACAGCGGGTGCTCGTCGCGCCAGGACGTGGAGTTGACCGTCTCGCAGTGCTCGATGTCGGCGGTGAAGATCTCCTCCAGCGTGGCCGCGAAGTCCTTGTCCGTCACCTCGATGTTCGTCTCGTAGTTGAAGGACAGCGACAGCCGGTCGATGTTCGCCGTACCCACCGTGGACCACTCGCCGTCGATGGTGGCGGTCTTCGCGTGGATCATCGTGGTGGCGTACAGGTGCAGTGTGATGCCGTGCTCCAGGATCTCGCCGTAGAACCCCCGGCTCACCCAGTCGGCGACCATGTGGTTGGACTCCTTGGGCACCATCAGGCGTACGTCCACCCCACGGTCGGACGCCCGGTAGAGCGCCTGCAGGATCTGCTGGTCCGGGATGAAGTAGGGCGTGGTGATCCAGATGTGGTCGCGGGCGCGCTCGATGGCGGTGAGGTACATGTTGCGCAGCGGGTACACCAGCTGCACCGGCAGGTTCGCCACGACCTGGATCCGGGAGTCCCAGCTGTCCGGGGCGGTCCAGGGGATGTCCCCGCCGTCCGGCCACTTCTGGTTCCACACCCGGGTGACCGCATTGCGCAGCCCCCAGGTCTTCGGGCCGACCTGGCGCACGTGGGTGTCGCGCCAGTGCCCGGCGAACTCGGAGCCGATGTTGTAGCCGCCGACGAAGCCGGTGTGGTCGTCGACGACGAGGATCTTGGAGTGGCACACCCCGGTGGTGCGTACCGGGGCGGTCCACAGTTTGCGGGTGACCACGGGCAGGCGGGCGACGTGGACCTTGTCGGAGAAGTTGCGGTAGAACGAGCGCGGCACCACGAGGTTGCCGAGGCCGTCGTAGATCACGTAGACGTCCACGCCACGGTCCGCGGCGGCGTTGAGTGCCTCGATGAAGGCCAGGCCGTCCTCGTCGGCCTTCCACATGTAGTTCTCCATGACGATGATGTCCTCGGCGGCGCCGATGGCGTCGACCATGTCGTCGTAGAGGCTGCGTCCGTCGGTGTAGACGGTCATCTCGGAGTCGCCGACGGTGGCGGAGAATGTGCCCGGACGTGGGGCCTCACGTTGCTTGCGGCCCTGGCGCCGGACGAGGTCGGCGGTGAGTGCGGGCAGGGCGGCGGCCGCGGCGAGGGCGGCGGCGCCGCTCACGGCGAGGCCACCGTAGGTGGCGGCGGTGCGGGCGGAAGTCATCCCGCCCAGTGTAGAGAAGCCCGCGGAGCTACGCGGTTGTGTAGGAACCGTTCTCCGCGGTGAACCGGGCGGCGGCGGCGAGGATGTCCTCGGCCACGTCGGGACGGCAGATCAGCAGGTCGGGGAGGTAGGTGTCCTCGTTGTTGTAGACCAACGGGGAACCGTCGAGGCGGCTGCAGTGCAGGCCGGCGGCCTGGCACACGCCGACTGGGGCGGCGTTGTCCCACTCGTACTGGCCTCCGGCGTGGATGTAGGCGTCGTTGTCGCCGAGCAGGACGCTGATGGCCTTGGCGCCGCAGGAACCCATCGTCGTGAGCTCCGCGCCGAGCGACTCGGCGACGTAGGGGGCCACGTCCGGCGTGCTGTTGCGCGAGATCACGAAGCGGTTCGTCGGCGCCCCGGAGACCGCACGGGACTCCGCGGAGGTGAACACCTGACCCAGGTCCGGCATGCCGACGGCGGAGACCGTGACGGTGCCCTTCACCGCCAGGGCGATGTGCACCGCCCAGTCCTGGCGCACGCCGGCGTACTCGCGGGTGCCGTCCAGCGGGTCGATGATCCACACCCGGTCCTTGCCGAGGCGGGAGAGGTCGTCGGTGGCCTCCTCGGAGAGCACCGCGTCGTCCGGGCGGTGCAGCGCCAGGGACCGGGCGATCCAGTCCTGGGCGATCGCGTCACCGGCGGCACCCAGATCCCCGCCCCGCAGAAGTCCCACGTTGCGGACCCCTTTGAGGATCTCTCCGGTGCCCTGGGCAAGGCGACCGGCAAGGGTCTCGTCGTCGATGAAGCGCGTCATGGGAACCCATTGTAATCGCAGCGGCGGGGAGTCACAGCGGAAAGTGTCGTGAAGTCCGCCGATGACGCCGGAGCAGGGCCTTTTGTGCGCCGGAAATTCCATGTCCGTGCCGCGTGGTTGACTGGTGGACATGACTGACGCCCCCGATCCGCTGGACCGTTTCTCCGCCCCGGTCGCCGCCTGGTTCCGTGAGGTGTTCAGCGAGCCCACGGTGGTCCAGTCACAGGCGTGGGACGCGATCAGCCGGGGCGACAACGCCCTCGTCGTCGCCCCGACGGGTTCGGGAAAGACGTTGGCGGCGTTCCTGTGGGCGCTGTCGAGGCTGACCTCGCAGGGGCTGATGAACAGGACGCAGGACGGTGCCGGCACACGCGTGCTGTACATCTCCCCGCTGAAGGCGCTGGGTGTGGACGTGGAGCGCAACCTGCAGGTCCCGCTCGCCGGTATCGCGCGCACCGCCGCGGCGTCCGGCGCCGACATCGCCCCGGTGCGCGTGGGCGTGCGGTCCGGCGACACCCCGCAGGCCGAGCGGGCGAAGATGCTGCGCACCCCGCCGGACGTGCTGATCACCACCCCGGAGTCGCTGTACCTCATGCTCACCTCCAAGGCAGCCGGCACGTTGCGCGGGGTGGACACCGTCATCGTCGACGAGGTCCACGCCGTGGCGGGCACGAAACGCGGTACGCACCTGGCACTGAGCCTGGAGCGGCTCGAGCAGCTCACCGAGGACCCCGTGCAGCGCATCGGGCTGTCGGCCACGGTGAACCCGGTGGACACCGTCGCCGCCTACCTCGGCGGGGACCGTCCGGTCACGGTGGTCAACCCGCCGACCACCAAGTTGTGGGACGTGCGGGTACGCAGCGTGGTCGAGGACTTCCGCGACCCGCCGGCGTTGGAGGACGTGGCGGCCGCGGCAGGGGAGGGCTCGGGAGATGACACGGGCGTCACGGACGATGCAGTGCCGTTCGACGAGGCGCTGGCCGGCCCGTCGTTGATCGGCGAGGGCGTCGGTGGGGTCACCGAGGCAGGCAGCGGTTCGCGGGTGGCGTCCGGCGTGGACCGCGAGTCCGCGCTGCCGCAGCAGAAGTCCGTGTGGCCGCACGTGCAGCGGGCGATCTACGAACAGGTCATGGACAACCGGTCCACCCTGGTGTTCGTCAACGCCCGGCGTACCGCCGAGCGGCTCACCGGCGCGCTCAACGAGATGTGGGCCCTGGAGCACGACCCGGACTCGTTGGCCCCGCCCACGCGACGCGACCCCGCCCAGCTCATGGCGCAGTCCGGTGCGGTGCCCGGCGCCCCGCAGGTCATCGCCCGGGCGCACCACGGGTCGGTGTCCAAGGACGAGCGTGCCGACATCGAGGCGGCGCTGAAGGACGGCTCGCTGCGGTGCGTGGTGGCCACCTCGTCGTTGGAGCTCGGCATCGACATGGGGCTGGTCGACCATGTGGTGCAGGTCGGGGCGCCGCCGAGCGTGTCTTCGGCGGTGCAACGCTGCGGGCGCGCCGGGCACTCCGTGGGTGCGGTGTCACGCGCCACGATCTACCCGCTGCACCGGGCGGATGCCGAGGTGGCGACCGTGATCGTGGACCGGATGCTCGCCGGCGACCTGGAGCCGTTGCGGGTGGTGGCCAATGCGCTGGACGTGCTGGCGCAGCAGACCGTCGCCGTGGCGGCACAGGCGGCCGCCCAGGTAGGGGAGGGCGACGGCACAGTGGACGTGGAGGACTGGTTCCGCACCGTCCGGCGTGCCCACCCCTACGCCGCCCTGCCGCGCGAGGCCTTCGACGGGGTGCTGGAACTGGTCAGCGGCCGGTACCCGTCCACCGACTTCGCCGAGCTGCGTCCCAAGGTGGTCTACGACCCGGCCACCGGGGCCTTCGAGGCACGCCCCGGTGCCCAGCGCACCGCGGTGACCTCGGGCGGGACGATCCCCGACCGTGGCCTGTTCGGCGTCTTCCTCCCTGCCGACGGAGACGCGAACACCGGTGGCCGGCGTGTCGGCGAGCTCGACGAGGAGATGGTCTACGAGTCGCGGGTGGGCGACGTGTTCACCCTGGGGGCCTCGTCGTGGCGGATCGCCGAGATCACCCGTGACCAGGTCATCGTCACCCCGGCGGCCGGGCACACCGGGCGCCTGCCGTTCTGGGTCGGCGACGCCGAGGGCCGTCCCGCCGATCTCGCCCCGGTGCTCGGCGCCGCGCGTCGCGGTTGGGGCAAGGGGAAAGACGGAGACCTGCGCGGCTCGGACTTCCTCGACGACTACACCCGGCGCAACCTCGACGACTTCTACGCCGGCCAACGCGAGGCCACCCAGGTCGTGCCCGATGAACGCACGATCCTGATCGAACGCTTCCACGACGAGGTCGGCGACTGGCGCGTGGTCGTCCACACCCCCTGGGGCCGTTCGGTGAACGCGCCCTGGGCACTGGCGATCGGGGCGGAGCTGTCGCGGCGCTCCGGCATCGACGCGATGGCCGTCGCCGGCGACGATGGCATCGTCCTGCGCCTGCCCTACACCGAGGACGCTCCGGGCGCGGAGCTGCTCACCGGCGGGGCAGGTGGCGTGGCAGGTTCGGACGCCGCGCCGGTCGTCGCCGAGGTCACCGACGCGGTCGGGTCGTCCGCCCTGTTCGCCGGCCGTTTCCGCGAGTGCGCCGCACGCGCCCTCCTGCTGCCTCGGCGAAACCCGGGCAAACGGCAGCCGTTGTGGCAGCAACGCCAGCGCGCCGCCCAGCTGCTGGACGTCGCCCGCCCGCACCCGGAGTTCCCGATCATGGTGGAGACCATGCGCGAGTGCCTGCGCGACGTCTACGACCTGCCCGCCCTGGAGAAGGTCGTCGCCGCGGTGGGCACCCGTGCGATGCGCGTCGCCGAGATCACCACCGAGACTCCCTCGCCCTTCGCCGAGTCCCTGCTGTTCAGCTACACCGGGGCGTTCCTCTACGAAGGCGACTCCGCAGACCGGGCCGCCGCGCTGACCGTGGACCCCGCACTGCTCGCCGCGGTGCTGGGGGCACGTGGTGAGGGCCTGGTGCTCGACCCGGACGTGGTCGCCGAGGTCGTCGACTCGCTGCAGTGGCTGGCGGAGGGGCGCCGTGCCGGCACCGCAGAGCAGGTCGTGGACATGCTGCGCGCCCTGGGCCCGTTGGCGCCCGAGGAGGTGCGGCGGCGGGTGGACCCCGTCGAGGTGGAGACGGTGGTCGACCAGGTTCGGGGCATGATTCCGCGGCGGGTGTGCGAGGTCAAGGTCGGCGGCGTGCGACGGTGGGCGGTGGTGGAGGACGCCGCCCTGCTGCGCGACGGTCTCGGCATCCCCGTGCCGCCCGGCGTCGCCGCCGCGAGCGCGACGGTGGACGACGCGGTCGACCAGCTCGTCCTGCGCTGGGCGCGCACCCACGGTCCGTTCAGCGCCGCCGAGGTGGCCGCCGAGTTCGGGCTGGGCGTGGCCACCGCCGACTCGTTGGCCCGGCGGTGGGTCAGCGGTAGACGCCTGGAGTCCCATGAGGATAGGGGCGAGAACGAGTACGTGGACGCCGGCGTGCTGCGTCGGCTGCGCGCGGCCACGCTGGCCAAGGCCCGTGGGGCACTGGAACCGGTGAGCGTGCAGACCTACGCCGCGGTGCTCGCCGACTGGCACGGCCTGGGTGTCGGGGAGCGCGAGGACCTGCCCGGGGTCATCGAACAGCTCGCCGGGGTCGCGTTGCCCGCCAGTGCCTGGGAGACCGTGGTGCTGCCCGCGCGCATCCCCGACTACCGCACCGGCGACCTGGACGACCTGGTTGCCGCAGGCGAGGTCCTGGTGGTGGGGGCCGGGGCGACCTCGGCGACGGACCCGCGCATCATGCTGCTGCCCGCCGACCTGGCCCCCCTGCTCGTGGAGGAGACGGGCACCGATGAGGCTGCAGATGCTTCGGAGGATCCTGTGGGGCCGGTGGCGTCGCTGGTGCGTGACCGTGTCGGCGGGGGAGGGGCGTTCCTCGCCGCGGAGATCGAACGCGGGCTGGGGGACAGCAGCGACCACGACGCGGTGGACTCCGCCATCTGGGAACTCTTCGACGTCGGCCTACTCATGCCGGACTCCTTCGCCCCGATCCGGGCACGGTTGGCCGGCACCGGGATCACCGACCGTGCCGGTGGTGGAGCCGGTGGTAGAGCCGGGGGGACCGGTTCAGGTGCGCACAAGGCACCGCGACGCAACCGCGGCCGGGGCACCACCCGACGACTGAGGATGGGGCGCAGCACCTTCGCCCAGACCGTCGCGTCTCAGGAGGTCCGCTCGCGCCGGGCGGCGATGAACGCCCACGCAGGGGTGCCCGGACGCTGGTCACAGGTGCCCGTGGCAGAGGGCGCGGCGGCCGAACGCGCCATCGCCACCGGTGAGGCGTGGCTGGACCGCTACGCCGTGGTGACCCGCGGCGCGGTGATGGCAGAGCACACCGAGGGCGGATTCGCAGCGGCCTACCGGATGCTCACCGCCTGGGAGGACAACGGCACCGTGCTGCGCGGCTACGTGGTCGACGGCCTGGGCGGGGCACAGTTCGCCTCCCGGGAGGTCATCGACCAACTGCGCCGGGCAGAGGAGAACACCGACTCCGGCGACGGGGCGGCCGCCCCACGGCTGCTCGCGGCGTCCGACCCGGCGAACCCCTACGGTGCGGCGGTGCCCTGGCCGGACGTACCGGACGACGCACCGCGTCCGACCCGCGGTGCCGGCGCCCTGGTCGTCCTGCGTGACGGGCGGCTGCTGGCGCACCTGACGCGGGGCGGGCGCACGGTCACCGTGTTCACCAGGCCCGGACTGTCGGACGCTCCGACGCCGCTGGACCCCGGCGACGTTGCCGGCGTGGTCGCCGTGCTGTCCGACGCGGTACAGGCGGGCAGGCTGTCGCCGGTGACCGTGGAGCGCGTCAACGGTGTGGACGTGATGGGTGTGGCCACCGGTGTGTGGACCGAGGCCGGTGCCCGGTTCACGCCGAAGGGGCTGGTGGTGCGGTGACGGAGGCAAGTGGAGAGCCCGCCGATTTCACCTTCGATGAGTTCACCGCGGCGAAGAAGAAGTGAGCGGATTGCCGATGACACGCGCTTGATCAGAGGTGCTGCTGGGCACGGTCCAGATGCGCGGTGATCGCGCTGGTCATGCGCTTGCGGCCGAATGCCTGCAGGACAGCGCGCCGGGTTTCGCCATCTGAGGCACTCGGTGTGCGCGCGACGATGATGCGCCACGCATTGGCGATCTCGACCGGGCTGATGTCATCGAAGGGGCGGTCAGCCATGGAGTCATTCGGGCGGAACTCCCGCCAGCTTTCGGGGGTCATGTCGGACGGCCAGACGAAGTCGTCCTCATCGACGGCGAGTCCAATCTGCCGAAGTTGGCGGGCGATCTGCTGCTTCTTCTTGGGACCGCACCGGGACTTTCCGAATGACCTGGTCGTCAGTGTGATGAGCCGCTCGATACTGATGGGGCCCTCGAACTCAGCGATCTCGGCGGCGACTCCCCGCACCTGCATCTTGGCGGCCTTCTTGGGGAGGCCGTCGATGACCTCGGAGCCACCGGCGGGGACGACCTCCCAACCCTCGAACTCGTAGCGTCCGTTGCCGATGGTTGGCGTGTTGGTCGGGTCAGCACCCTTGCTGTCGGTGCGGTGCAGGTCGTCGGCGCTGGGGGCCGTGTAGTCGTCCTTCCGTTTCATGGGCTGATCGGCAGGCTGCACGGTGGGGAGATCCGGGAGCGACACTGATGCTCGCGACGCCTCGCCGTGCGCCGCAACGTAGGCGGTGATGAGCCTGGTCCGTTCCTCCTCGAGGCTGTGTGCGGCCGCGGCATCACCGAGGGAATTCAGGAGGCGTGCGCCGAAGTCTGCGGTACGGATCGCGTCGAGGTCGGTGAGGATGTCGTTGTGTGCCCACCGGTTGCGAATGATGCGAAGCTCGCTGGCGACGGTACTGACCTGACGGAGCTGGTCGTCGAAGGGGTAGCCGAGTCGACCGAGCCTCTCGGTGAGCATGCGGAGCTGGGATTGCAGGTCGGTGCGCCTGTAGGCCCGCGTAGCGCGCCCGCGGGAGTGATCGAGTTCGGTCAGCAGGCTCGTCCACTCCCGTCCCCGGAGCCGGTCCTGCAGGTGCCCGGCGATGAGTGGATCGAGGCGACGGGCGAGAGTGGTGAGGATCTCCGAGACCACGATTGTCGGGGAGATTGTGGCGCGGGGAGACTCGGTCATGCGATTGATTGTGCCATCTCGTCGTTCTGGAAAGACGGGGCCTCGCAGTGTTCGCACTCTGCTGGTGGTGCTCGCGAAACTTCGGTCGCGTCAGCTGCCGAGCAGGGCGAGGGGAATGACGGCGACACCGTCCGGGCGGCGGTAGGCGTACTGGCCCGAGTAGAGAACAACGAGGTCGACGACGTCGTCGGGGAACTGGTCGCGGAACCACAGGAGGTGCTCAACGTCGCCAGGGGCTCGAAGAGTACCCCCAGCAGGTGCGAGCCCCGGGGCAGCGTTAGATCCCTGGCGCTGAGGCCTTGCAGGCGTAGCGCCAGGGCTGGATCCACCAACTGGTGTTTCGGGGCGAGCTGGGCAGCCTTCAACGGGTTGCGTACCGGGTTCCAGGCAGGAACCGGATCAAGGACCCAGATCGGGGAGAGCAGGTCGCGGTAGTGCGCGGTGGTGTCCTTGCTCGGTTGGGAGCCGTCGCGGCCCGTCGTCGCGTCGAGGATTCGTGAGTAGGACGTCGGTGTCGACGACGCTGCGCCGTATGCCGCCAGCCAGCGACGAAGGGTTTCCGGTCGGCGTGCGGTATATCCGGCTCCCGGAAGGTCGCGATCCACGACCTGGCGAAGATAATTATCCAGGGCCTGGCTCCGCCGGCGCTCCGGAAGCGAGAGGATGCCAGGGAATCCGCTGTCCGCGATCGCCGCTGTGTAGTCGGGGAGTGTGGCGGCCGAGGTTTCGCTGATTCGGGGGTTATTCCCGGATATGACGTCGTTGAAGCGGACGGTAGCGGTGAAGTCCCCACGCTCGAACAGGGACATGGGGCGCATGCGCAATGAAATGATCCGTCCGGCCCCGGAGTGGGTGTTGGAGTCCGCCCTCGGAGCGGCGCTTCCCGTAGCGAGGAATCTGCCTGCCGGTGCGTGGCGGTCGACCGCACGTCGGACGGCGTCCCCCTTGTCCGTCTCGGATCCAGGGGACCGTCGGTACGGAAGGGGCGGGCAGGTGCCGCTAGAGAAGTTGTCTCCGGGGTGGAGAGATGTTCGCTCCGTACGAACTGTCGTATGTTCCGGATACTTATTAACAATTTTCGCCCGATATGCACTGAAGTGCATTGAATATTGCCGATCAGTGCGCGGTATTGACTATCTGATAGCCATTAAAAACTGCACATACCTACAAATATTCCATATCAAATGGGGGAATGTCGCGCTCGGTTGAATTTCGATGTATCTTCAAACTGTCCTGCGCCTACGGTGGCGAGACGAGGAATTGTCTGACGGAATTCCTCGGGGAACTATTTCTGTACGAAAGGCACTTCAGTGGAGAAGAACAGCACGGCGGGAAAGCGCAAGATCAGGCGGGCGGCCCTGGCCGTCGTCGCGGCATGGAGCGTCGCCGTCGCCGGCACCGTGGTGGTCAGCCCGCAGGCGCAGGCGGCCCCGGCCCGGAACCTGGTCACCTTCGGTGACTCCTACATGTCCAACCCCACACCCGCCGAGGCCGTCGGCGCCAAGGTCCGCTCGGCCGCCGAGAACGCCGGCATCCCGCTGGACAACCCGGTCACCGCACCGCTGGGCCAGTACACCGCCCACGGTTGCGGTCAGTCGCCGACCAACGCCCCGCGTCAGATCGCCCGGATGACCGGCCTGACCGTCAACGACTACTCCTGCCCCGGTGCGATGGCCTACTCCACCGGCACCCCGGCGATGACGCTGCGCGGCGAAATCGACAACGCCCTGGCCGACCGGGCGCTCAACGCCCAGACCAGCAACGTCGTCATCCAGTTCGGCTTCAACGACTCCTACAGCTGGCTGTTGGGCAAAGTCATGGCCAACGGCCTGCCTGACACCTACCTCAACCTGCAGCAGCGCTACGCCGAGCAGAAGGTCCTGTGGGACCGGGCGATGAACGATGCGATCAACCGGATCAAGGCCGCCGCCCCCAACGCCCGGGTCACCATCGCCAGCTACCCGACGATCTCCAAGCCCGACACCGCCGAGCAGTGCCTGCTGCACGTCGAGATGATCCCCGGCGACATCGGCATCCCCGCCTTCTGGATCCGTGACGCCGAGGTCAACATCAGCAACTGGTCCAAGGCACTGGTCGCGGCACGCGCCCGCGACAACGTCGTGCTCGCCGACCTGCGCGGTGCGACCGCCGGCCGCGGCGAGTGCGCCCCCGACAACGTCCGGCTGATCGCCGGGGTCATCGACACCACCAACCGCTCCGGCTACAACCTGCCGGTGCACATGACCAACTGGGGCGTCACCCGGTCCGCTGAGGTCATCGCAGCGACCTTCTGACCCCGCTCACCACGCAACACCCCACCCCTCCCGAGACCTCCGGCCCCACCCCGGGGGTCTCGAGCACTGAAAGGATGCAACATGCACAAGCACGGAACCCACGTGTCGGCCCGTACGCAGGTCACCCAGATGATCGACTCACTCAAGCCCCTGGTCAAGGCCGGAGTGCTGCGCACCGGTGGGCCGAAGGAGTCCGTCGGACTCATCGGCGCGATGGGTAACTGGGGCATGTCCCTGGCCGCCCTTGCCGAGATGGGCGCGACGTCGTTCCCCAAGCGCACCGCCCTGATCGACGACCGCGGCGCGATGAGCTTCACCCAGCTGCGCGACGACGCCCGCGCCCTGGCGCGCACCCTGCGCAGCTACACCACCGACGACGGGCAGGACGTCTCGTCGATCTCGGTCATCGCGCGCAACAGCCGCGGCCTCGTCCTGCCGCTCATCGCCGCGGCCTACCTCGGCGCCGAGGCAAAGATCCTCAACCCCGGGTCCTCGCTGTCGCAGTTGCAGGACATCGCCCGCGAGTACCCCAGCGACGTGACCTTCATCGACGCCGAGTTCGGCGAGGTGCTCGCCGAGCTCAACGCCGACAACAAGATCGCTGTCGCCGAATGGTCCGGCAGCATCCAGGACACCGAAACGCTCGAGTCGCTGATCGGTGCAGGACGCGGTGAGTACCGCCACGTCGCACTGCCACAGCGCCCCACCCAGGCGTCCACCGTCATCATGTCCTCGGGCACCCGCGGGGTGCCCAAGGCGGTCGTGCTGCCCGTCCCGCGCACCCCCAAGGTGCTCGGCAGCATCCTGGAGCGCATCCCGTTCCGCTCCGGTGACGTCATCCAGCTGTCCGTGGGCATGTTCCACGCCTGGGGCTGGCTGAACCTGCACATCTCCATGGCCACCGGCTCGACCCTGTTGACCCGCCGCTGGTTCGACGTGGACACCGAGGTCGCCGACATCACCACCCACAAGGTCACCGGCATCGTCTCCGCCGCGGTGTACCTGCGTCAGGTCCTCGCCGGCGTCAACGACGGCAACGTGGACGTCACCGGCGTACGCTACATCGTCTCCGCCGGCAACGCCATCGCCCCTGAACTCGTCGTCGAGCTCAACGAGCGCTTCGGCGACCGGACCGGCGTGGTCCACAACTTCTACGGCTCCACCGAGCACGGTCAGATCACCCTGGCCACCGCCGCCGACATGGTCACCGACCCCACCACCGCCGGACGCCCCGGCCCCGGCGTGCGCCTGGAGATCCTCGGCGACGACCTCACGCCGCTGCCGGACGGCCAGACCGGAGTGATCTACTCGTCGAACTCCATGACCTCGCTGGGCTTCCTGTCCGACAAGGACTCCGGCGACGTGGTCGACGGCATGCTCTCCACCGGTGACAAGGGCTACATCGACGCCGACGGCAAGCTCTACGTGTGCGGTCGCGCCGACGACATGGTCATCCGCGGCGGCGAGAACATCCACCCCCGCGTCATCGAGGAGTTCCTGCTCACCCTGCCTCAGATCGACGACGCCTTCGTCATCGGCCACCAGGACGACGTGGTCGCCACACTCAACGCCTTCATCGTCCTGTCCGCCGAGTCTGCTGAGGTCACCGACGACGAGCTCAACGCCGCGGTACTCGCCGGGGTCAACCAGTTCTGCTCGCTCGACAACATCGTCCGCCTCGACGACCTGCCCCGCAACGACTCCGGCAAGGTCGTCCCGCGCCTGCTGCCGCAGGTCGCCGACAAGGCCGACAACGCCTCCTAGCCAACAACGAGAACAAGGAGAACACCATGTACTACTCCAACGGCAACTACGAGGCTTTCGCCCGCCCGCGCAAGCCCGAAGGCGTCGACGACAAGCACGCCTGGATCGTCGGCACCGGCCTGGCCGGGCTGGCTGCGGCGACCTTCCTGATTCGCGACGCACAGATGCCCGGCGCCAACATCCACCTCATCGAGGAACTCCCGCTGGCCGGTGGCTCCCTCGACGGTGAAGAGCGCCCCGACATCGGTTTCATCACCCGTGGTGGTCGGGAGATGGAGAACCACTTCGAGTGCCTCTGGGACATGTACCGCTCGATCCCGTCGCTGGAGATCCCCGGTGCGTCCTACCTCGACGAGTACTACTGGCTCGACAAGGACGACCCGAACTCGTCGAACTGCCGGCTGATCCACGACCGTGGCAACCGGGTGCCCACCGACGGGGACTTCACCCTCACGGAGAACGCCCAGCTCGAGATCGTCAAGCTGGTCACCGCCTCCGAGCACACCCTCGAAGGCCGCACCATCGAGGACTACTTCTCCGAGGAGTTCTTCGCCAGCAACTTCTGGTTCTACTGGGCCACGATGTTCGCCTTCGAGAAGTGGCACTCGCTGATCGAGATGCGCCGCTACGTGATGCGTTTCATCCACCACACCGGCGGCCTGCCGGACTTCACCGCCCTGAAATTCAACCGCTACAACCAGTACGACTCCATGGTCCGGCCCATCCTGGCCTACCTGCTCGACCACGGCGTCGACGTGCGCTACGGCACCACCGTCACCGACATCGACGTCACCATCGACGGTGCAGGCGACAGCGAGAAGAAGATGGCCACCGCGCTCCACCTGGCCACCGCCGAGGGCGGGCAGACCGTGGAGCTGGGCGCCGAGGACTACGTGTTCGTCACCAACGGGTCGATCACCGAGTCCACCACCTACGGTTCACACCACACCGCGGCACCGGTGACCACCGAGCCCGGTGGGGCATGGGAGCTGTGGGAGAACCTCGCGTCGAAGTCGCCTGACTTCGGTCGCCCGGCGGTGTTCTACAAGAACCTGCCGGAGAAGAGCTGGTACGTCTCGGCCACCGCCACGGTCAAGGACGCCCGCGTCGAACCGTTCATCGAGCGGCTCACCCGGCGCTCGTTGCACGACGGCAAGGTCAACACCGGTGGCATCATCACCGTCACCGACTCCACCTGGCTGATGAGCTTCGCGGTGCACCGCCAGCCGCACTTCACCTCCCAGAACCCCGACGAGACCGTGGTGTGGATCTACGCGTTGTACTCCGACGTCGACGGCGACTACGTGAAGAAGCCGATCGTGGAGTGCACCGGCGAGGAGATCACCCAGGAGTGGCTCTACCACCTCGGTGTGCCGGTCGACCAGATCGACGAGCTGGCCTCCCAGACGTCGATCAACACCAACCCGGTGTACATGCCGTTCATCACCGCGTACTTCATGCCGCGGCGTGCCGGCGACCGTCCTGCCGTGGTGCCGCAGGGCTCGGCGAACCTGGCGTTCATCGGCAACTTCGCCGAGTCGCCCTCGCGCGACACGGTATTCACCACGGAGTACTCCGTGCGTACCGCCATGGAGGCCGTCTACACCTTCATGAACGTCGACCGTGGCATCCCGGAGGTCTTCGGTTCGGTCTACGACCTGCGTGAACTGCTCAAGGCCACCTACCACCTGCGTGACCGCAAGAGCTTCGACGAGCAGCCGGTGACCACGAAGTTCAAGCTGCCGGTGCCTGGTTTCGTCAAGGCGAAGGTGCGCGCGAAGCTGGACGGTGTCCTGCACGGGACCTGGATCGAGGAGCTGCTGCAGGACTCCGGTCTGCTGAAGCGCTGACCAGTTCCGCCGCGCGTGCCGGGCGGCGTACCCTGAGCCCCGGATCACCGGTCACGGTGATCCCCGGCTCGTAGAAGGAGGTGCGCCAGATGCCCGAGGGCGACTCCGTGCTGCAGCTGTCCAACCGCATGCAGTGGATGACCGGGCGGACCGTGACCCGGAGCGACATCCGCGTGCCCCGGTTCGCCACGGAGGACCTCACCGGACTCAGCGTCCGGCGTGTGTGGCCCTACGGCAAGCACCTGTTCATCGACGTCGGCGGGCGCGTTCTGCACACCCACCTGAAGATGGAGGGTGTGTGGTCCATCCACGCCGCCGGCGCGCGCTGGCGTCGGCCCGGGCACACCGCCCGGGTCGTCCTGCGCTTCAGCCCGCAGCATCCCGGTGGCCCCGAGATCGAGACCGTGGGCCACAGCCTCGGCTTCGTCCGACTCTTCGACATCGACGAGTACCCGCAGGTCGTCGGACACCTGGGCCCCGACATCCTCGCGCCCGACTGGGCATCGGCGGGTGGACGCGACGACGCCCTGGCCCGCATCCTGACCCGGCCTGAGCGCAGCATCGGTGCCGCGCTGCTTGACCAACGCAACGTCGCCGGCATCGGCAACGAGTACCGGGCGGAGGTCTGCTTCCTCGGCGGGGTCGACCCGCGCCGCCCGGTGGGGCAGGGGCAGGACGCTGCGAGCACCGCCGCGCACCTGCTCGACCTGTCGCGCACCGTGATGTGGGAGAACAGGCTGGAACCCCGTCGGCTGTTCACCGGCGACCGACGCCCCGGTATGGGCAACTACGTGTTCGGCCGGGCGGCGAAGGCCTGCCGACGTTGCGGCACCCCGGTGCTCAAGGGTTTCCTCGGCGGGGTGGACGCCGGCGGCGACGACGGGGAACTCGAACGGGTCATCTGGTGGTGCCCGGTCTGCCAGCCGCAGTGAGGTTGTCCTGAAACCCCACTCAGATGGTGGTCATCGGGAGGTGGACCAACATCCGCGTGGGGTTCTGGGGACAACTCCGGAAGAAGGCATCGGAAGTTGTCCACAGTTTTCGGGGACTGTGGGGGGCAGGGTGGACCGGGCGGCGGGGCTGGTGTCTACTTCGGTGCACGGCTGACACCGGGGGAGAGGACCACACCGATGGGGAAGAATACGCGGGCACAGGGACGGGGGCCCGCCTACACCTGGCGGGTGATGCCGGGCATCATTCCGCAGGCCAGGGCCGAACTGAAGGCCGCCGGAAAGGTGACCGACTGGAAGCTGCGCCACCACTACCGTGCCGTGGCACACGGGGTGGTGGTGCCGCGTGACGCCGGGACCGGCCATGACAACAGCGGCGGATTCGGGGTCGACATCGTCACCCGCGCTCGGGCCCAACACCTCGTCCAGCCGGAGGCCGTGATCGGCGGATGGGCTGCCGCCGCGCTGCACGGGCTGCGTCCGGACTGGGCCGACCACGCGCCCGTGTTGATCCACATGGGGAGCAAGCATCGCCTGTCTGCGGTGACCGCCGAGGCGGTGCGTACACTCCTCCGACCCGTGGTCCAGCCACTGCCGGCGACGATGGCGACTACCTGTCCGGACCCGCGTTTCCCGCAGATGCGAGTCGTCACCCCGGCATTTGCTGCGGCACAGTGCCTGTGGAGCATCCTGACCAGCCGGCACACCTGGTGGGTGGACGGCGTCCCCGGCCTGACCTGGGAACAGGTCCGTGCTGTGCAGTTCATCGACGCCTTCGCGCAGTGCACCTGGATCACCCGTGACGAGATTCTGGCTGCGGCGAAAGGCATGGTGAACAGGCGTGACCTCGCACCCGTGCTGGCGTTGTCGGACGATGGAGCGCAGTCGCCGATGGAGACCACGATGCGGCTGATGGTCCGGGACCTGCTGCCGGCACCCCACCGGTGGGTCTCCCAGGTGAGGGTCGACCTGGAACGGGGAGCGCACTCCGGCTGGACCGCCCGGACGCTACCTGACCTGGGGGTTCCAAAACTCAAGGTGGCGGTCTACTACGACGGCGCCCACCACGACACCGCGCAGCAGACGGACGTGGACTTCGACCAGTTCCACGCGCTGCGGGACCTGGAGTGGGAGGCGCTGAGGTTCAACAAACGCCATCTACGGTGTCCCGGCGATCTACGCGAACAGGTGTGCAACGTCATCGGCAGGGCGATGGCGGCGCTGGAGGCCCGGACATCCTGAACCCCCCGCAGATGGTGGTCACAAGGAGTTGGACCAACAATCGCGTGGGGTTCTGGGACAGGTGGCGAAAGTCCGGTGACTAGCGCTTCCGGTTGCGCAGCACGTGGCGCAGCAGGGAGTCGGTGGAGGGGTCGCCGGTGTCGACGTCGGAGGAGTCGGTGTTGGTGCTCAGCAGCGGCAGCAGCTCATTGGCCTGCTTCTTGCCGAGCTCCACGCCCCACTGGTCGAAGCTGTTGATGCCCCACACCACACCCTGCACGAAGCAGATGTGCTCGTAGAGGGCGATCAGCGCGCCGAGGGTGCGCGGGGTCAGCTTGTCCGCCACGATCGTGGACGACGGACGGTTGCCCGGCATCACCTTGTGCGGGATCAGATCCTCGTCCACACCGGCCTCACGCAGCTCCTCGGCGGACCGGCCGAAGGCCATCACGCGCGACTGGGCGAGGAAGTTCGACAGCAGCATGTCGTGCATGCTGGTCTCCCCGTCGGAGCCCTTCTGGTCGGTGTGGGGGTTGACGAAGCCGATGAAGTCCGCCGGGATCAGGTGCGTGCCCTGGTGGATCAGCTGCATGAAGGCGTGCTGGCCGTTCGTACCGGCCTCGCCCCAGTACACCTCGCCCGTCTCGGCGGTGGTCAGTTCCCCGTCGAGGCGCACGGACTTGCCGTTGGACTCCATCATCAGCTGCTGCAGGTAGGCGGGGAAACGGCCCAGGTCCTGCGAGTAGGGGAGCACCACGTGGGACTGCGAGCTGAGCACCGAGGTGTACCAGACACCGAACAGGCCCATGAGTACCGGCGCGTTCATCTCCAACGGCTCGGAGTAGAAGTGGTTGTCCACCTCGTGGAAGCCGGCGATGAACTCCATGAAGTCACGCGGACCGATCGCCGCCATCAGGGACAGGCCGATCGCCGAGTCCACCGAGTAGCGTCCGCCGACCCAGTCCCAGAAGCCGAACATGTTGCGGGTGTCGATGCCGAACTTCTCCACCTCGTCGGCGTTGGTGGACACCGCGACGAAGTGCTTGGCCACCGCGTCCTTCGACGCGGCCTCGTCGGAGGTGTCGACACCGGTGCGCTTGAGCCCGTCGAGCAGCCAGCGCCGGGCGCTGTGCGCGTTGGCCAGGGTCTCGGAGGTGGTGAAGGTCTTCGAGGAGACCACGAACAGCGTGGACTCCGGGTCGAGCCCGTCGAGCGTGGCGGTGATGTCCGCCGGGTCCACGTTCGACACGAAGTACGGGGTGATCCCGGCGGTGCAGTACGGACGCAGCGCCTGGGCCGCCATCGAGGGGCCCAAGTCGGAGCCGCCGATGCCGATGTTCACCACGTTCTTGATGGTGTGGTTCGTGGCGCCACGCCAGTCACCGCTGCGCAGCGCCTTGGCCAGACCGCGCATGCGGTCCAGGGTGTGGTGCACGTCATCGGCGATGTCCTGCCCGTCGACGGTGAGGTCCTGGTCGATCGGCACGCGCAGGCCCGTGTGCAGCGCGGCACGGTCCTCGGTGGTGTTGACGTGCTCACCGTTGAACAGCGACTGGCGGTAGTTCTCGATCCCCTTGGCGCGCGCCACGTTGAGCAGCAGGCGCACCGTGTTCTCGTCGACGAGGTTCTTCGAGAGGTCCACGTGCAGCGGGCCGACCTCGAAGGTCATGTCGCCGGCACGTCCCGGATCGTCCTGGAACAGCTCCTTCAGGGTGGTGCCCTTGAAGCGGGTCGCGTGGGCGACGAGGGCCTGCCACTCCGGCGTCTTCGTCACGGGGGTGGGGTTCGGGACGGTGAAAGTCACAGGTGTCGCCCTTTCGAGAATCCGGTGTGTCTTGTCAGTTCACCGCCCACGGTAGCGGAAAACCGGTTGCCCGGCCGGGCGTCAGGGGGTCAGTTCGGGGTGAGTGCGGCGAGCACCGCGTCCTGCAGGAGCCCGTTGGACGCCACGGCGGAACCGGCGTACGGACCCGGCGTGCCGTCGAGGGCGGTGAAGCGTCCTCCGGCCTCGCGCACCAGGACGTCCAGCGCGGCGAGGTCCCACAGGTTGACCTCGGGTTCGGCGGCGACGTCGACCGCACCCTCGGCGACGAGGCAGTAGGACCAGAAGTCGCCGAAACCGCGCAGGCGCCAGGCGGCGTCCGTCAGTGCGATGAGGTCGTCGCGGCGTCCGACCTTGTGCCAGCCCTCCAAGGAGGACAGGGAGATCGAGCAGTCCGCCACGTCCGACACCTTCGACACGCCGATCCGGCGTGCCTCGCCGGTGCCGAAGGTGGACCAGGCGCCCATGTCCGCCGCCGCCCACCAGCGCCGCGACAGGCCCGGGGCGGAGACCACGCCGACCACCGGGGTGCCGTCGACGACCAGGGAGATCAGCGTGGCCCACACCGGCACGCCGCGCACGAAGTTCTTCGTGCCGTCGATCGGGTCGATGACCCACTGGCGGCCGGTGCGTGCGGCGTCCCCGCCGAACTCCTCACCGAGCACGTCGTCGTCGGCGCGGCGGGTGGCGAGCACCTCGCGCAGCCGGCGTTCCACCTCGGTGTCGGCGTCGGAGACGGGGGTCAGGTCCGGCTTCGTGGAGACCTGCAGGTCACCGGCGCCGAAGCGGTCCATCGTGACGGCGTCGGCGGTGTCGGCCAGGTGCAGGGCCAGGGTCAGGTCGTCGGCGTATGCGCTCATGCACCCAAGGATAGGGACTCCACGACCGCCTCGACACTGGAGGGTGCCCCGGCGACCGACCACAGTCGCCCGCCGGCGCTGACCCGCTCGCAGCGTCCTCCCGCGCCCTCGATCAGCGCGCGGCCCGGCAGCAGGTCCCACGGCAGGACGCTGTGCTGGAACCAGCACGCGCCGTTGCCGGCCGCCACGCCCGCCATGTCCACCGACGCCGAGCCGTTCCAGCGCACCGTCGCGAAATCGCCCACGACCTTCGTGAACACCGCGTTGAGCTCCGGGTTGGTGATGTCGGTGGGGTGCAGGTAGCCGCTGAGGCAGGACTGCTGCGGCGCGAGGTCCGGCAGCGTGCCCACCGGGGCGCCGTCCAGCGTGGTGGGGATGCCGGGGCCGCCGAACCACGTGTAGCCCATCGCCGGACGGTGCACCGCGCCGAAGTGCAGCCGCTCCGGATCCTCCGGGTCGCCGTCGACCAGCGCCAACGCCGAGCACCAGTAGTCCGAACCGGTGGTGAAGTTGTACGTGCCGTCCACCGGGTCGATCACCCACGTGCGCCCCGACTCCGACGGCGCGGAGGCGCCCTCCTCGCCGAGCAGGCCGTCCTGCGGACGCAGCGTCCTGAGCACCTCGGCGACGAAACCCTCCGCCGCACGGTCGGCCTCCGTCACCACGTCCGACACCGAGGTCTTGAACTCGGTGGTCAGCCCCGCCTCGCGCATGCGCCAGGCCAGCCGGCCGGCGTTGTAGACCAGGGCCTGGGCGAGGGTGCCGTCGTCGTCCCGGTCGTGGGAGATGATGAACGTCTTCGTGATGGCCTGCAGGGCGTCCGCCGGGATGGGTGAGTTCATGCCCACTATTGTGCACCCGGTCCGCCCGGGGTGCAGCCCCTGGGGTCCGTGGCGGGTGAGTACAGTGGACGACCATGCAGCCCGATGTGATCTCCGCGATCGACGACCTCGACTCCACGCTCACCACCATCGAAAAGGTGCTCGACCTGGACGAGATGGAGTCGCGTTCCCGCGAACTCGAGGACCAGGCCGCCGACCCCTCCCTGTGGGACGACCCCGACCACGCCCAGCAGATCACCAGCCAGCTCAGCCACGTGCAGGCCCGGTTGAAGAAGGTCCGTGGCCTGCGCGACCGGCTCAACGACCTGCCCGTGATGTACGAGATGGCCGAGGAGTCCGAGGGCGACGAGGCGGCCGAGGCCACTGAACTGGCCGACGGCGAACTCTCCGACCTGCGCGAGGAGATCGAGTCCCTCGAGGTCACCACCATGCTCTCCGGCGAGTACGACTCCCGTGAGGCCGTGGTGAACATCCGCTCCGCCGCCGGTGGTGTGGACGCCGCCGACTGGGCCGAGATGCTCATGCGCATGTACACCCGCTGGGCCGAGAAGTCCGGGCACAAGGTCGAGGTCTACGACATCTCCTACGCCGAGGAGGCCGGGATCAAGTCCGCCACCTTCGTGGTGCACGGCGACTACATGTACGGCACCCTGTCGGTGGAGCAGGGCACCCACCGCCTGGTGCGCATCAGCCCCTTCGACAACCAGGGTCGCCGCCAGACCTCCTTCGCCGAGGTCGAGGTGCTGCCCGTGGTGGAGACCTCCGACCACGTCGACATCGACGACAACGACGTGCGCGTGGACGTGTACCGCTCCTCCGGCCCCGGCGGGCAGTCGGTGAACACCACCGACTCCGCGGTGCGGCTGACGCACATCCCCACCGGCATCGTGGTGACCTGCCAGAACGAGAAGTCGCAGATCCAGAACAAGGCCTCGGCCATGCGCGTGCTCGCCGCGAAGCTGCTGGAGCGCAAGCGCCAGGAGGAGGCCGCGGAGCTGGACGCGCTGCGTGGCGACGGCTCGAACTCCTGGGGCAACCAGATGCGCTCCTACGTGCTGCACCCGTACCAGATGGTCAAGGACCTGCGGACGAACTTCGAGGTCAACGACCCGTCCAAGGTGCTCGACGGCGGCATCGACGGCCTGCTGGAGGCCGGTATCCGCTGGCGTATGGCCGAGCAGCAGGGCGAGGGGAAGTAGCGCCTGCGGCTGGTGGGCGCGGCTGGTGGCTGTGGCTGGTGCATGTCATCTGACTCATGCCCCAGGTAGATTTCCGCCCGTTTTCCGCCCTGGGGCATGACTCAGATGACATGTCCGCCGGCATGCGGCCTCATGTGGCACCGGGGACATCCGGGGACACCTGGGGACACCTGGGCCCCCGCTACGCACCCCCGGTATGCGGCTTATAGGAGGGTCCCTTTTTTGGCCCGGGTGTATTAGTGTCGGATGAATGACGGCTGGCACGACAGGTGTAGGGATCGGCTCAGGCGAGAGCCGGGCGGTCCTCCGGTTGCGGGGCGGCGGGCTCTCGCAGTGGACCTGGCGGGGGAGGCGGATGCTCGAGGGGTACGGCGGCCCCGGGGAACCGGACACCCCACCCCTGTCGGCGAACCTCGTCCTCGCGCCGTGGCCGAACCGGACCCGCGACGGGGTCTACGACTTCGACGGGCGCCGTGAACTGGAGGTCACCGAACCCGACAAGAACACCGCCATCCACGGCTTCGTCTCCGACCTGGAGTGGACCGTGGCGGAGCGGCATCCCGACTCCGTCCGGCTCTCCGTCGAGCCGGGCCCGCAACCGGGGTGGCCGTGGCCGGTGCACCTGTCGGTGCTCTACCGGGTCGGGGAGGACGGCCTGGAGGCGCACGCCACCCTTCGCAACGACGGTGACACCGACATGCCCGCGGCACTCGGGTTCCACCTCTACCCCTCGGCGCTCGGCGCCGACACGGACACCTGCTCGCTGCGTGTGCCGGCCCACCGTGTCCTGCCGCTCGACGGGCGGGGCCTGCCGGACGGTCCGCTGCAGGACGACAGGGACGTCCTGCCGGACGCGGTGACGCCGCTGGCGGGGCACGTGCTGGACCACTGCCTGCGTATCGACGACGGTGCGCAGGACGTGCCGGACGGCGCGGGCGCGCGCGTCGTCCTGCACCGTCCCGACGGTGCGGGCGTGGCGCTGACGACGTCGCCGGAGCTGCACTGGATCCAGGTCTTCACGCCCGACGACTCCACCGGGCAGCCCTACCCGGGCCGCCCCGGTGGGCGGGCCGTGGCCGTGGAACCGATGACCGCACCGCCGGACGCGCTGAACTCCGGCACCGACCTCGTCCGCCTGCCGCCGGGGGAGGCCCTGACCTGCTCCTGGCGGCTGGACGTGCTCACCCCCTGAACGACCCTGAAACTGACGTTTCTCCACCCCGATCAGCCCGCCTGATCCCGACCAGAAAGCGACTCTCTCATGGAGACCGCACCCAACGTCCTCCGGCTCGACGCGAGCTGGGTGGACTACGCGCTGGTGGCCCTGTTCTTCGTCTTCGTCCTCGGCATCGGCTGGGCCGCGAAGCGCAGGGTCTCCAGTTCCATCGACTTCTTCCTCTCCGGACGTGGACTGCCCGCCTGGGTCACCGGCCTGGCGTTCGTCGCGGCGAACCTCGGCGCCGTCGAGATCATCGGCATGTCCGCCAACGGTCTCGAGTACGGCCTGCAGACCATGCACTACTTCTGGATCGGCGCCGTGCCGGCCATGGTCTTCCTCGGCATCGTGATGATGCCCTTCTACTACGGCTCGAAGGTCCGTTCGGTGCCGGAGTTCATGCGCCGCCGGTTCGGCAACGGGGCACACCTGGTCAACGCGATCTCCTTCGCCGTGGCGCAGCTGCTCATCGCCGGTGTGAACCTGGTGCTGCTGGCCAAGGTGGTCAACGCGCTGCTCGGCTGGCCGCTGTGGATCACGCTGATCGCCGCGGCGCTGATCGTGCTGTCCTACATCACCCTCGGCGGGCTGTCGGCCTCGATCTACACCGAGGTGCTGCAGTTCTTCGTCATCGTCGCCGCGCTCGCCCCGCTGACCATCATCGGGTTGAACCGCGTCGGTGGCTGGGGTGCGCTGCGTGAGCAGGTGCAGGACTTCCAGAACCACGCGTGGCCGGCGCAGGAGCTGTCCGGGTTCAACAGCCCGGTGTTCTCCGTGATCGGCATCGTGCTGGGCCTGGGCTTCGTGCTGTCCTTCGGCTACTGGACCACGAACTTCGTGGAGGTGCAGCGGGCGATGGCGTCGGACTCGATCAGTGCGGCGCGCAAGACCCCGATCATCGGCTCCTTCGTGAAGCTGTTCATTCCGTTCATCGTGATCATCCCCGGCATGATCGCCGGCGTGGTGGTCTCCGCCTACGCCGAGGGCGGCGACGCCGAGCCGAACGACGCGATCCTCTACCTCATGCGCGACCTGCTTCCCACCGGACTGCTCGGCGTGGCCATCGCCGGCCTGCTGGCCTCGTTCATGGCCGGCATGGCGGCGAACATCTCCGCCTTCAACACCGTGTTCAGCTACGACCTGTGGCAGACCTACGTGGTCAAGGAGCGCGAGGACGGCTACTACCTCAACGTGGGTCGTTGGGCGACCGTGGGTGCGACCGTGATCGCCGTGGGCACCGCGCTGATCGCGAACAACTTCGGCAACGTCATGGACTACCTGCAGACGTTGTTCGGCTTCTTCAACGCCCCGCTGTTCGCCACGTTCCTGCTCGGTATGTTCTGGAAGCGCATGACCCCGCACGCCGGCTGGTCCGGCCTGGTCGCCGGTACCGCCGCGGCGATCATCTTCTGGTCGCTGTCGCTGGGCGCCGACCCGCTGGTGAACCTGCCCGGGCAGGGGACCGCGTTCGTCGCCGCCGGCCTGGCGTTCGCCGTGGACATCATCGTCTCCGTGGTCGTCACGTCCTTCACGAAGCCGAAGCCGGACAAGGAACTGGTCGGTTTCGTGAAGTCGGTGACCCCGAAGGCGATGCTGGAGGACCCGGTGGAGAAGACCCTGCCGTGGTACCGCCGCACCGTGCCGCTGGGTGTGCTGGCGCTGGTGATCGCCGTGGTCCTCAACGTGATCTTCCACTGACTTGTACTGACCTGAACTGAAAGGAGAACACCATGTCCGCGAATACCACTGATACCGCCGGCGCCACTCCCATGACCGACCCCGCTGCACCGGCCACCCACCGGGCGGGGGCCTTCGACATCCGGACGGTCACCGCGGCCCTGCTGGGGATCTACGGCGTCGTCCTGCTGCTGGTCGCCGCCTTCATGGACCCCGGCGTGAACCCGGACACCGGCGAGGCGAAGTCGATGACGGACAACGTCTGGGCCGGCATCGCCCTGATCGTCGTCGCCGGCGCCCTGGTCCTGTGGGCCCGGCTGAACCCCGTCGTCGTCGACGAGTCGCTCATCGACGAGGACAAGCTCCCCGGGGCCGACGACTGATGACCGACCACCCCATGGCGATCACGCCCACCCACCTGGCCGACGGCCGCGAACTGATCTACTTCGACGACGACCCGGACGACCCGGACCTCCTCGCCGGACGCACCACCCGCGAACTCCACGACCCCCGGGACCTGCCCGGCTCGGTGACGGAGTCGGAGATGCGCCGCGACCCGTTCACCGGGCAGTGGGTCACCTACGCCGCGCACCGCAACAACCGCACGTTCATGCCCCCGGCGAACGAGAACCCGCTGGCCCCGACCACCCCGGGCAACCTGCCGACGGAGATCCCGGCGGACGACTACGACGTGGTCGTCTTCGAGAACCGGTTCCCGTCGTTCTCCACGAGGATCGTGATGCCGGACGACCCGGCGGACTACCCCTGGCACGTGGACGGTGAGGAGCTGGTCCCGCGGCGTCCGGCGGCCGCACGCTGCGAGGTCATCTGCTTCACCCCTGACTCCTCGCTGTCGTTCCGCGACCTGCCGCTGAGGCGCATCCGCACGGTCGTGGAGGCCTGGACCCACCGCACCGCAGCGTTGTCCCAGGTCGACGGGGTGCTGCAGGTCGCCCCCTTCGAGAACCGGGGCGAGGAGATCGGGGTCACGCTGCAGCACCCGCACGGGCAGATCTACAGCTACCCGTTCCTGCCGCCGCGCAGCCGCCAGATCCTGGAGCAGGCGCGCGCCCACCGCGCGGCCACCGGCGGCGACCTGTTCGACGACGTGCTCGCCGCGGAGCGTCGGGCCGGTACGCGGGTGATCGCCGACGCCGCGTCCACCGGCGGTTTCACCGTCTACGTGCCGGCCGCGGCGAAGTGGCCGGTGGAGGTGATGGTGGTGCCGGAGCGTCCCGTCGCCGACTTCACCGGGCTGACCGAGCAGGAACGCGCCGCACTGCCGGGCGTGCTCAAGGCCCTGTACACCGCGGTGGACCGCTACTTCGAGGGCGTGGACCGTACCCCCTACATCGCCGCCTGGAACCAGGCGCCCGTGCAGTCCCGGCTGACCGGGGAGGACGAGTCGCTGCGTGGGGAGGGGCGCCTGCACCTGCAGCTGTTCTCCCTGATGCGCTCGCCGAACCGGATGAAGTACCTCGCCGGCTCGGAGTCCGCCTTCGGCGCGTGGATCAGTGACACCACCCCGGAGGCCGTCGCCGAGCGGCTGCGCGCGGTGTGGCCCGACGAGAAGGAGACCGGCTCATGGTGACACCGGACTGGTGGACCACCCGCGACGAGCAGCAGCTGGCCGACGACGCGCAGGCGCTGTTCAATCAGCACTTCGGTGACGGTACTTGCGAGGGTGTGTGGGCCGCGCCCGGGCGGGTGAACCTCATCGGCGAGCACGTCGACTACGCCGGCGGCATGTCCCTGCCCTTCGCGCTGCCGCAGAACACCGCCGCCGCGGTGGGACGCAGGACGGACGGGGTGCTGCGCCTGGTGTCGGTGGTGCCCGGCACCGAGGGCACGCAGGATGCGCCGAGCACCGAGATCGCCCTGGCCGACATCGGACCGGGTAACCCGGCCGGGTGGGCCGGTTACGCCGCCGGCGCGGTGTGGGCCGGACTGCAGGACGGGGTCATCCCCTCGTGCGAGGGCCTGGACATCGCCCTGGTCTCCGACGTCCCCCTGGGTGCCGGGCTGTCCAGCTCCGCGGCACTGGAGTGCTCCGTCGCCCTGGCGGCCTATGAATTAGCCACCGGCCACTCACCCGACAGCGCGGCGCTCGAGCGCCTGGTCACCGCGTGCATGCGCGCGGAGAACGAGGTCGTCGGCGCGTCCACCGGTGGGCTCGACCAGCGCAGTTCGCTCTACGGACGCTCGGGCATGGCCCTGGCCGTCGACTTCCTCGACGGCTCCGTCGAGCTGGTGCCCTGCGACCTGGCGGCGGCGGGCCTGGCGTTGCTGATCATGAACACCAATGCGGCGCACCAGCTCGCCGACGGCCAGTACGCCTCGCGCCGCGGCGTGATCGACGCGGTCTCCGCCCACCTCGGCGTGGGCACTCTCGGCGAGATCCTGCAGGACGCCGCGGCGTCCTCCCGACTGCCGGACGAGGTGCGCGCCTGGTCGGCGACGCCGCAGGCCCACGCGCTGCTCGGCGGGAGTGACGGCGGGGATACCGCGCAGCGCCGCGTCCGGCACGTCGTCGAGGAGATCCGGCGCACCCGCGACGAAGCGGTGCCGGCGCTGCGCGACGCCGGTGCGTCCGGAGAGATGGGTGGGCTCGGTGAGCTCGGTGAGCTGATGAACGCCAGCCATGCCAGCCTGCGCGACCTCTACGAGGTCACCGTGCCTGAACTCGACGGCGCCCAGGAGGCAGCACTGGCCGCCGGGGCGCTCGGCGCGCGGATGACCGGTGGCGGCTTCGGCGGCAGTGTCATCGCCCTGGTTCACCGCGAGCAGGTCGAGGTCGTCGCCGAGGCGGTGGACGCCGCCGCCCGCGACCGAGGTTTCCCGGCGCCGACGTTCTTCGTGGCTGCACCGTCCGACGGGGCACGTCGGATCCGGTGATGTCGAACCCCTCTTGCCCGGTACGAGGGGCTGTGCCATGATCGGGGTGCCCGGAGCGAGATGCTGCGGGCACGAACCAGTTCGAGTCAGCAGAAGTCAGAAGATTTTCCGGAGAGGGGAGCGGCCATGAAGGCGACGCATCGCGCACAGCATCAGTTTTGGCTGCTACCCGACCACCGCTGACTCCGACCCACATTTTCCCGGGCGGGGCATCGGTGCCCCCGTCCGGACGAGTTCCTCAGCGAACCCTCTTTCAAGTCTCTCGACGTGTGCCCGCCGATGCTGCCGCCCCTTTCACCAGAAAGGGACCACCATGTCCAGTAGACACGTCGACACACCGGGAGTGACGCTCCAGGAGAACAAGCTCCTGAGCTTCGCCTCCGACGTCGACGACAACACGCTCGAGCAGGCGCGCCAGATCGCCGGGCTGCCCTTCATCTTCCCGCACGTCGCGCTGATGCCCGACGCCCACTTCGGCAAGGGATCCTCCGTCGGTACCGTCTTCGGCACCGAACGCGCCGTGATCCCCGCCGCCGTCGGCGTGGACATCGGCTGCGGGATGATCGGTGTGCGCACCGCATTCACCGCCGACGACCTGGCAGGAAACGAACTCACCGACCTGCGCGACGCCATCGAGGGCGCCATCCCGCTGTCCCCCGGACGCTACAACGGCTGGGTGCTCGGCGGCACCGCCGAGGCACGCACCCGCGAACTCGCCGACCTCGCCGAGACCACCGGCGTGGACCTGGGGCACTCCAAGAAGTGGCGGCAGCAGCTGGGCTCCCTCGGCGGCGGCAACCACTTCATCGAGCTCTGCCTCGACGAGGAGGAGCGTGTGTGGATGTTCCTGCACTCCGGCTCGCGCGGGGTCGGCAACAAGATCGCGCAGAAGCACATCAAGACTGCGCAGCGGCTGATGCGGAAGTTCTGGGTGCAGCTGCCCGACGACGACCTCGCCTACCTCCCCGAAGGAACCCCCGAATTCGACTGCTACCTGCGTGAACTCGCCTGGGCGCAGCGCTTCGCCTGGCTGAACCGCGAGGAGATGATGGACCGCTTCTCCCGCCTGCTCGGAGAGTGGGTCGGCACACCCGTCGAGGAGACCGAGCGGATCAACTGCCACCACAACTACACTGTCAAGGAAGAGCACTACGGAAGGACGGTGTGGCTGACCCGCAAGGGTGCCGTGCGTGCGGACGAGGGTGTGAAGGCGCTGATCCCCGGGTCGATGGGCACGGCGTCCTACGTGGTCGAGGGACGCGGCTTCGCGCCGGGACTGCGCTCGGCGCCGCACGGCGCAGGACGTCGCTTCTCCCGCACGCAGGCGCGCAAGCGGTTCAGCGCCGACGACCTGGACGCCCGGATGGACGGCATCGTCTACCGTCCGGGCGACGCCTTCGTCGACGAGATCCCCGACGCCTACAAGGACATCGACGTGGTCATGGCCGACGCCGAACCGCTGGTGCACGTGCTGCACAAGCTGCGCCAGGTGATGAACGTCAAGGGGACGTAGGCGCACCCGTCACGAAACCCCGAGCAATTGGTGGTTTCCGGGATGGAGACCACCGATCGCTCGGGGTTCTGGGACAAGGGGGCCGGCGCTGCCGGCCCGGCCAGCAGCCCCCAGCCCTACATCACTACGGCGTGGTGCCGTGGATGTAGCCGAAACGGTGCTCGGTGGTGGTGACGGCCTGCTCCAGCAGCATCGGCAGCAGCTCGCGGCGTCCGTCGGGGAGGACCGGTTGGTCGAGGACGACCGAGCCGGAGCGCGCGGCGGCCTCGTACAGGTTCTCGTCCACGTCGCCGAGGGTGCGGATCCGCACGCTGGGCTGCACACCGATCTCGGCGGCGAACTCCATGTCGGAGACCATCCTGATCCGGTTGGCCAGCTCGCCCATCTCGGAGGTCACCGACGGTGCGGCGGACACCTCGAGCTTCGTGCCTGTCACCGAGGCGCCGAGGTAGAGTCGCAGCAGGTCACGCAGGTTCGCGTTGGCCCCGATGCGCACGCGCAGCGGTTCCAGCAACGGCCGGTAGCGGAATACGTTGGATTCCACGACCAGGGCGGTGCGGTCGTGCTCGATGCCGAACTCGGAGGTCCACGCCTGTGCGTCGGACTCCGCGGCGCGGCGCAGCCAGCGGTGGTCCTCCTCGGTGAGCACGGGGTGCGCCATGCCGTGGAACTCGCGCAGCATCTGGGTGATCGCGGTGGACACGCTGCCGCTGTGCAGGGCGCTGATGTCGCCTTCGGCCCAGTGGCCCTGCTGGGCGACGTAGTTCGGGCCGCCGGCCTTCGCACCGCTGCCGATCGAGGACCCCTTCCAACCGCCGAAGGACTGGCGCTGGACGATGGCGCCGGTGATGCCGCGTTCCACGTACACGTTCCCGGCCTCGACGCGGTCGCGCCAGAACTCGGTCTCGTCCCGGTCGATGGTGTGCAGTCCGGCGGTCAACCCGTAACCCGTGGAGTTCTGCCACTCGATGGCCTCCTCCAGGGTGTCGGCGTGCATCACGCCGGCGACGGGGCCGAAGCACTCGTGGGTGTGGAACCAGGCGCCGGGACGCACGTTGTCGCGCAGCCCGGGGGTCCACAGCGTGGCGTCCTCCGCGGTGCCGTTGAGCGGTTCGGGCTTGACCAGCCACTTCTCGCCCTTGTCGAGCTTGGTCAGTCCGCGCAGGAGCTTGTCGCCGGCGGGCTCGATGATGCCGTTCATGTCGGTGGCGAGGTCGTCGCCGGGGCCCACACGCAGGGACTTCACCGCGTCCACCAGCTGGCCCATGAAGCGCTTGGACTTGCCCATCGACCCGACGGTGATGATCAGCGACGCCGCGGAGCACTTCTGCCCGGCGTGGCCGTAGGCGGAGGCGAGGATGTCGGAGACCGCCAGGTCCGGGTCGGCCGCCGGGGTGACGATGATGGCGTTCTTGCCGGACGTCTCGGCGTTGATCGTCATCTGCGGGTCCCAGGAGCGGAACATGCGGGCGGTCTCGGAGCCGCCGGTGAAGATCACCGAGTCGATGTCCTCGTGGGAGACCAAGCGCTTGCCGGCCTCGCCCTCGTCGGCGTTGACGAGCTGCAGCATGTCCTCGGTGACACCTGCCTCACGCAGCGCCTCGACGAAGACCTCGGCGATGCGCAGGGTCTGCGGGGCGGGCTTGATGACCACGCAGGCTCCGGCGGCGAGGGCGGCCATGCAGCCGCCGACGGGGATGGCGATGGGGAAGTTCCACGGCGGGACGACGGCCACCGTGCGGTAGGGGGTGAACGTGGAGCCGCGGTGGCGGTCGATCTTGCGCGCGGACTCGGCGTAGTACCGGCAGAAGTCGATGGCCTCGGAGACCTCGGGGTCGGTCTCGGAGACGGTCTTGCCGGCCTCGTGGACGGCGGCGGCGATGAGCCGGTGACGGTTGTCGGCCAGGGCGTCCGCGGCGCGGTCGAGCACCTCGGCGCGCTCCGCGCCGCTCTTCGCGGCCCACGCCTCGTGGGCGTCCAAGGCACGCTGGACGGCGGCGTCGACGGTGGCGGGGTCGGTGACCTCCTCGCTCACGGTCGGGCCCGGGTCGGAGGACGCGTCGACGATGCGCGCGGCCCACTCGCGGTTGGCGGGCAGGTCGGAGTCGGTGTCAGGCTCGTTGACGAAGTTGCCGGGGACGCTGGCGGAGCTGGTGCCGGCCTTGGCGCGGGCCTCCTCGGTACGGTTCTGCGTCCGGCGCGGTCCGGCGTCGGTGGACCACCGGTCGCGCACGGCGGCGAGGTAACGCTCGCGCTGACCCTCCATGGGGGTCATGCCGGTCTCCTCGTCGTCCTCGGGGGTGAACATGGCGTAGAGGAAGTTCTGCTTGGCGCCGTTCTCCTCGAGGCGGCGCACGAGGTAGCTCACCGCGACGTCGAAGTTCTCCTTCTTCACCACCGGTGTGTAGAGGATGACCTCGCCGATCACGCTGCGCACCGCCTCGGCCTGGGCGGGGGCCATGCCCTGCAGCATCTCGGCGTCGATCTGGTCCTCCACGCCGCGCTCCACGGAGAGCTCGTGGGCCAGCGCCATGTGGAAGACGTTGTGCGTGGCCACACCGATACGGATCACGTCGGAGTGCTCGGGGCGCAGCACCCAGTCGAGCAGCCGCAGGTAGTTGGCGTCCACCTCGGCCTTCGTGAGGTAGGGCGTCTGCGGCCAGTCGTGGAGCTCGGCGTCCACCCGCTCCATCGAGAGGTTCGCGCCCTTGACGATGCGAACCTTGATCTTCGCACCGCCACGCTCCCGACGCTCCTGGGCGAACTCGGTGAGCTGACGCAGCGCGTCGAAGGAGTCCGGCAGGTAGGCCTGCAGGACGATACCCGCCTCGATCTCCAGGAACTCCTCCTCGCCGAGCAGCTCGGTGAAGATGCGCAGCGTGAGGTCGAGGTCTTTGTACTCCTCCATGTCCATGTTGATGAAGGGGCGCGGTGAGCGCTTCAGCGACTCGCGGTAGAGCGGACGCAGGCGCTCCTTGAGACGCTCGGTGGACCCGTCGAGGTCCCAGTGGTTGAGCTGTGAGACCACCGCGGACGGCTTCACGCTGATGTAGTCCACCTTCGGGTTACGCACCAGGTCGATGAGGTCGTCGCGACGGCGCACCGCCTCGTCCTCACCGAGGACGGCCTCACCCAGCAGGTTGATGTTGAGGCGGAACCCGGCGTCGCGCGCCTCCTCGAGCATCTTGTCCATCGTGCCGCTCTCGGCGTCCAGCACCAGGTGGCCCACCACGGAGCGCAGGTAGGCGCGCGCGATGGGCATCACGATCTGCGGCAGCAGCGGGGCGGCGATCGACCCGGCGGTCATGAGGATCTGGTCGACGACGCCGAGGAACCCCGGCACCGGTGCCTGACGCTTCACCGGGTGGGCGATCTTGGCGAACTCGTCGGCGGCGACCTTGTTGTCCTCCGGACGTGCGACGCGGTCGACGAAGCTGAAGGTGAACTCCACACCACTGGGCTCGTGGACCATGTCCGCGAGCTGCTTGGTCGACTTGCTGGTCTCCTCGACCTGCAGCCAGGTGTCGGCGAGACCGAGGGACCGCTTGACCACGGCCTCCACGTCGTCGGCCTTCTCCGGACGGGTGGTGGCGGTGGACGGTGAGTTGTTGGATGACACGCGTGTTCTCCTGACGGGGCCGTGGTTCTCGGTCCACCGGCCCCGGGGTCGGGTACGGGATCGGGTTCAGGGTCGTGAGGTGGGTTCAGCAGGTCCGGGCGGGCGGGCGGTCACCGACGGGACGTAGGCCGGTGGGTGCCGGGCGGTCGGACGGCGACAGGTGGTGGTGCGGCACGCGGGCTCCTCTCGAGGCGTCGGCGTCCACCGTGGTGTGGACGACCGTGGTGTCAGGTCGTTCGGTCCACGGTGCGCGGGGGCGGAGGAGAGCGGCCCGTGGGTGATGGGGCACCGAGCCTACGCTGAGCTGAGGAGGTGTGCCGGGGGAGGACGCGGCGCGGGTGCGTCCGGAGACCACCCCGGGAGGTGGGACGGCGACGGTTTCCGTCGGCGCGGGACGGCGAAGTGGACGCTTCGTCCTGCGCGCCGGACAGAAACCGTCCTGCGCGGTTTCCGGCGTGGTTCTAGTTCGCCGGGTACTCCATCGGCGCGCCGGGGCCGAGCGGAATGCCGAGGGCCCACCAGGCGAGGAAGAAGAGGAACCAGCCGACGAGCATCGCCATGGAGTAGGGGATCGTCATCGACAGCAGGGTGCCGAGGCCGGCCTTCTTGTAGTAGCGCACCAGGAAGGACAGGGCCAGGGCGAAGTAGGGGCTCATCGGGGTGATGATGTTCGTGGTCGAGTCACCGATGCGGTAGAGCATCTGGGTGACCTCCGGGGAGATGCCCACGTACATCATCATCGGCACCACCACCGGTGCCATCAGCGCCCACTGTGCCGACCCGGAGGTGATCATGAGGTTGAGCAGGCAGACCATCACGATGAAGCCGGCGAAGAGCACCACCGGCGGCAGATCCCAGGTCTGCAGCACCTCACTGCCCTTGATGGACAGGAAGTTGCCCAGGTTGGACCACTCGAACCAGGCGAGGAACTGGGAGACGGCGAAGAACAGCACCATCATGGGCAGCAGCGTCTTCAGGCCGCGGACCATGAACTCCGGGATGTCGGCGGGGCTGGTCACCGAACCGACCACGACACCGTAGACCGTGCCCAGCAGGAAGAACCCCAGGGCGATCGGCACGGCGATGTCGGTGATCAGCGGGCTCTCCATCACCGCACCACCCTCGCCCTGCAGCGGGGAACCGGGCACGAAGAGCAGGGCGAAGTAGACGGCGAGGCCGACCAGGGCGACGAGGCCGGTGATCTTCAGGCCGCGGCCCTCGACGTCGCGCAGGGCGAGGTCCTTGACCTCGTTGCCGTCCTCGTCGGTGAAGGCGACCTCCTCGTAGTTCACCTGGTCGTGGTCGACGAGCTGGTGGATGCGCTTGTTCATGAACAGCTCGGTGACCAGGGTGATGATCACCGCCAGCAGGATCGCGGAGGCCATCACGAAGTAGTAGTTCGACAGCGGGTTGACCACGTAGTCGGGGTCCACGATCTGCGCGGCCGAGGTCGACAGGCCGGACAGCAGCACGTCGGTGATGTTGAGCACCAGCGAGGAGTTGAAGCCGCCGGAGGACGCCACGAAGGCGACGATCGCGCCGACGATGGGGGAGCGTCCGATGGCGTGGAAGGCCATCGCGCCGAGCGGGATGACGATGACGTAGACCGCGTCGGACGCGACGGACCCGGTCACGCCGGCGAGCGCGACGACGAAGGTCAGCGTCTTCGGACCGGTCTTGGCCACCATGGCGCGCACGATGGCGCTGATCAGGCCCGCGTACTCGGCGACCGCGACGCCGAGCATCACGGTGATGATGACGCCGAGCGGCGGGAAGTCGGTGTAGTTGGTGACCACCCCGGTGACGATCTGGTGCAGGCCCTCGCTGTTGAGCAGGTTCGTGACCTCGACGGGGTCACCGGTCTGCGGGTCCTCGGCCGACCAGCCGGCCAGGGATCCGAGCCAGCTGAGGACCAGCACGAGCCCGCCGAGGATCACGAAGAGCCAGAAGGGGTTGGGCAGCTTGTTGCCGAGCCACTCCACCCACCCCAGGAAACCGTGGGGTCTGGAGTGGTGTTCCTTCTTGTCCTCTACCTTGTCTTCTGGCTTCTCCGACGGCGTCTGAGTCTCCTGAGGCGTCATGGGGCAGCAGACTACCAATCCGGCCGATCTGCTGCAGGACATGCACATAAATAGAGTTGTCACTCCAGCCACATCTGTTTCTTTTGCCCCAGATTGTCGGGTACGGTAGCGACGTGATCACATTCGACAAGGTCAGCAAGACATACCGGACGTCCACCCGGCCTGCGTTGCAGGATGTCTCGGTCGAGATCGACAAGGGTGAGTTCGTCTTCCTCATCGGGCCCAGTGGCTCGGGCAAGTCGACCTTCCTGCAGCTCATGATCCGTGAGGAGGAGGTCGACTCCGGCGAGCTCTACGTCGCGGACTTCCACGTCAACACGCTGCGCAAGCGCAGGACGCCGCAGCTGCGTCAGAAGATCGGCTACGTCTTCCAGGACTTCCGCCTGCTGCCCAACAAGAACGTCCACGACAACGTCGCCTTCGCCCTCGAGGTCACCGGGCGACGGAAGGACGCCATCGAGAAGGCCGTCCCCGAGGCGCTCGACATGGTCGGCCTGGCGGGCAAGGGGCAGCGCATGCCCGACGAGCTCTCCGGCGGCGAGCAGCAGCGCGTGGCCATCGCCCGCGCCACCGCGAACCGTCCCCTCGTCCTGCTCGCCGACGAGCCGACCGGCAACCTCGACCCGGACACCTCCGCCGAGATCATGGCGCTGCTCAACCGCATCAACCGGGGCGGCACGACCGTGGTGATGAGCACGCACGACGACGTCGCCGTCGACTCCATGCGCCGCCGCGTCCTGGAACTGTCCAACGGAAAACTCGTGCGCGACGACGCACACGGCATCTACGCCGTCGGACGCTAGGGAAGAGGGAACACATGAAGATCCGTTTCGTCCTCAAGGAAGCCTTCTCCGGGCTGACCCGCAACGTGACGATGACCGTCGCGATGATCATCACCACCGCCATCTCCCTGGCACTGCTCGCCACCGGCGTGCTGATCACCAACATGACCTCCGACACCAAGGAGCTCTACCTCGACCGCATCGAGGTGATGGTGCAGCTCGACGACGAGATCTCCTCCAGCGACCTCGACTGCTCCAGTGAGGTCTGCGCGGACATCCGCGACACCCTGGAGTCCGACGACGACGTCGAGTCGGTGACCTACCGCAACAAGGAGCAGAGCTACCAGCGGTTCGTCGAGCTCTTCGGGCAGTCCGACCCCGTCCTCGTGGAGCAGACCTCGCAGGACGCCTTCCCCGCGGCGCTGCACGTCCGTCTCGCCGACCCGTTGGACACCACGCCGATCGACGAGATCGCCGAGAAGCCCGGCGTGTCCACCATCGTCGACCAGCAGGACGACCTGCGTGGCGCGACACAGAACCTCGACGCGGTGCGCAACGCCAGCTTCGTGCTGGCCGCCGTGCAGGCCATCGCCGCGATCTTCCTCATCATGAACATGGTGCAGCTCGCGGCGTACTCCCGACGCCACGAGACCAGCATCATGCGCATGGTCGGCGCGACGCGCTGGTACACCCAGGCGCCGTTCATCCTCGAGGCCATGCTGGCCTCGATCATCGGCTCCCTGCTGTCCGTCGGCGCGCTGCTGCTGGGCAAGCGCTTCCTGCTGGACCAGGCGCTCGGGTCCCTCTACGACGCCGACCTGATAGCGAGGATCACCGCCTCGGACATCTGGCTGGTCTCGCCGTTCGTCATCATCGCCGGTGCCCTGGTCGCCGGGGTGACTGCGCAGGTCACACTGCGCTGGTACGTGAAGAAGTAACCGGGTAGACTTCCTCGGGCTATGGCGAAGAAGAGCACACCGGTGGATTCCGGACGGAAAAAGGGCGACAAGGCCGCCAAGTCGGGCAAGGCCGGGAAGGCCGGCACGAAGAACGGCGGCCCGCTCGTCGTCGCCACCAACCGCAAGGCCCGCCACAACTACCGCATCCTGGAGACCGTCGAGGCCGGTGTGGCCCTGGTCGGCACCGAGGTCAAGGCGCTGCGCGAGGGCAAGGCCTCCCTGGTGGACGCCTTCGCCACCGTCGACGACGGCGAGGTGTGGCTGCGCAACCTGCACATCCCCGAGTACGCGCAGGGGACGTGGACGAACCACGCGCCGCGTCGCGTCCGCAAGCTGCTGCTGCACCGCAACGAGATCGACACCCTCATGGGCAAGGTCCGCGACGGCAACAACACCCTGGTCCCGCTGCAGCTCTACTTCGTCTCCGGACGCCTCAAGGTGGAGCTCGCGCTGGCCACCGGTAAGCAGGACTACGACAAGCGCCAGGACATCAAGCGGCGGACCGAGGAGCGTGAGGCGACCCGTGAGCTGGGGCGTCGGATCAAGGGCATCAAGGGCTGAAGCGGGGGCTGACCTGGGGCGACTGCCAAGGTTGACGTCGGTGCGCGGCGCGAACTAGAGTTGATCTTCCTGCCGTCGCCGAGCTTTCCGACGACAGGGGATGTACACCAAGGGGTCGATCAGGTTTCGACTTCGTGCATTGAGCCAGGGGAAGCGTGCCGGTGCAGGCTGGAGACCACCGTGAGCGTCGCAGCAACCTATAGGCGCCGAGAAGAACACTCAGCGCGACTACGCCCTCGCTGCCTAATCAGCGACCGCGTGTCTGTCAGCCCGGGTAGGTCCCTGACCCGGTCACTGGCATCAGCTAAGGGACTTCACGCCACCGTCCTGTCGTTCGGGCGGGTGGCGGACATTTCAGAGCGACTGGGCTCATCATCCGGGCACGTCCGCATGACCCGGAGAGCCGAGCAGAGGTAGCCGCGGACTGCGCACGGAGAAGCCCTGGCGAGGTCGCGAAGGACCCGGGTTCAATTCCCGGCGGCTCCACCGACAGGCCCCCTGACCCACCGGTCAGGGGGCCTTCTCTGTGTCTGGGCCACGTCCCGGAGGGCGCCCGTGGGCACATTCTGGGTATACCTCTCCGTGGATGGGGAGACAGCAACCCCGCAGGTTGGTCCGACCGACTTCCGGGGGTTGCTGTCTCACGCAGGGGCCCGCGAAATCGCGACGGTGACCACCACCGAAACAGCCTCGGCGACCATCACGGTGACTCGGGGTCCAAAGTATGCTTATAATCCTCTTCGTCGTTTCATCACAGGTGATTGTTTAGCTCTCCACCTCCGTCGTCCATGCCTCAGGAGTCCACGTGCGTCTGTCCACCCGTCACCGCCGCAACCGTCCCGCTCTTCGTTCGATGCTCACCGCCGCCGCAGCCACCGTCGCGGTCGCCGTCGTCGGAGCGCCGATGGCCTCGGCCGTGGGCTTCTCCGCCGGCATCGTCGCCACCCCTGCGATCCCGCGGTGCGAGCCGAACATCGTGGTCATCGTGCCCGGTGGCGGCCAGTCCTCCACGGCTCTGCCGGAGAACCTGCCGGTCGGGGCCTACACCTCGGACCTCGGCGCGATGCTCGAGAACTTCGGGAAGTCCACCACCCGCACCGTCTCCTACGACGCCCTGCCGTTCGTCTCCACGGCATACAGCAAGATCCAGTCGCAGGGCATCACCCGCACCAACCAGCTCATCTCCCGGACCGCGGCGGAATGCCCGTCCTCCCAGATCAGCCTCGTCGGCTACTCCCTGGGAGCGGACGTGGCGTCCCGCGTGGCCGCCGAGATCGGCCACGGGCGCGGCCCCATCGACGCCGACAAGTTCGGTTCCGCCGCGGTGATCTCCAGCCCGAACCGTGGTGCGGACTCGGTCGAGGGCGGTAGCGCCCGCGGCGGTGCCGGCGTGTTCGGCGCCCTGCCGGGCGGTTACGGTGAGGTCGCCGACCGCGTGATGGACGTGTGTGCTGCCGCCGACTACATCTGCAACTCCGACGAGCGCACCGAGAACACCCGTGAGCGCGCCGAGGCCGTCACCCAGATGACCGCGCTCGACCAGACGCTGACCGGTAGCTCGGACATCCGCGGCGTCGACAACCGCAGCGTGGTCGCCGAGGTTCCCTTCGGCCTGGCCCCCGGCCAGTACGCGCACGTCTCCAGCTACGGCGGCAACGGTGGGGTGAACCCGGTCTACGGGTTCCTGACCAGTAACTTCTGACATCACCGGTGGCACATCACGACACGGTGAGTAGGGGCAACACCCTGCCCATGGGGCTGATCGTGGCGGGCATCCTGCTCGTCGCGTCAAACCTGCGCGCCGCGATCACGACCGTCGGCCCGGTGCTCTCCTCGGTGGAGGGGGACCTGGGCCTGTCTGCGTCGGCGGCGTCGGTGCTGGTGAGTCTCCCGTTGCTGTGCTTCGCGGTGGTCTCGCCCCTGATCCCGCGGCTGGCGACGCGGTGGGGTCTGGAGCGGGTGATCGTCTCCGGACTCGTCCTGCTCGCAGTCGGCCTGCTGGTGCGCTCGACCCCGCCGCAGATGCTGCTGTGGGCGGGCACGGTGATGATCGGGGTGTCGATCGCAGCCCTCAACGTGGTGCTGCCCGCCCTGGTCAAACGCGACGTCCCGGGGCGTATCGGACAGGTCACCGGGGCGTACTCGGCGATGCAGTCGGGTTTCGCTGCGGTGGCGGCCGGGGTCGCGGTGCCCGTCGCCGGACTGACCTCCCTGGGCTGGCGTCTGCCGCTGGGGATGTGGGCGGGTCTGGCGCTGGTGACGATCGGCGTGCTGCTGCCACGCCTGCGTGTCGGGGGCCACGCCCCACGGCAGGACGCGGCGGCCGCCGCGTCCCGCCACGTCGAGCTGTCCGGCGATGCCGTGGCGCCGGTGGCGCCCGTGGCGCGGGCGGCACGGTCGGTGTGGCGCCAACGTCTGGCCTGGCAGGTCACTGTGTTCATGGGCCTGCAGTCGACCAGCTACTACGTGCTCGTCACCTGGCTGCCGGCCATCGAGGTCGACGCCGGGGTGGGGGACACCGCGGCCGGCGTCCACCAGTTCCTGCTGCACGTCTTCGGCATCGTCGGCAGTCTCGGCTGCTCGGCGTTGATCGCGAGGACGGCCGACCAGCGCGTGCTCGGGGTCGTGGTTCCGCTGACCATGCTCGCCGCGGTGACGGGCATGCTGCTGGCGCCGTCGGTGATGGTGCTGTGGGTGTGTCTCGCCGGTGTGGGCTGTGGGTCGAGCATCGTGCTCGCGCTGTCGTTCTTCGGGCTGCGCACCCGGGACCACGGGCAGGCCGCCTCGCTGTCGGGGATGGCGCAGTCGGTGGGGTACCTGCTGGCAGCGGCCGGCCCGGTCGCGGTCGGCGCCCTGCACGACGTGAGCGGCTCCTGGACGCCGGCGCTGGTGGTGCTCATCGTCGCCGACGTCCTGCTCGTCGCGGTGGGGTGGCGGGTCGGACGCGACCGCACGCTCGACTGAACCGGCCAGCTCAGTCGGCCTGCTCAGTCGGCCTGCTCGCGCAGCATGTTCTTCCGCACCTTGCCCGTCGACGTCCGTGGCAGCTCGTCGATGACGCGGTAGTCGCGCGGGACCTTGTAGCCGGCGATGAGGCCGCGGCAGTGGTCGATGACGGACGACTCCAGCGCCGCGTCCTGCTCCACGCCGGGGACGAGGACGACGTAGGCGCGCAGCGCCTCACCCCACCGGTCGTCCGGCACACCGATCACCGAGACGTCCGCCACCGACGGGTGGCTGATCACCGCCTGCTCCACCTCGATGGTGGAGATGTTCTCGCCGCCGGAGATGACCACGTCCTTCGCCCGGTCGAGGACCTGGATGTACCCGTCGGGGTGCTTGACCGCCAGGTCACCGGAGTGGAACCAGCCGCCGCGGAACGCCTCCTCGGTGGCGTCGGGGTTGTGGAAGTACTCGCGCATCACGATGTTGCCGCGCATCACGACCTCGCCCATCGTCTCCCCGTCGGACGGCACGTCCACCAGCGTCACGTCCGGCGGTGCGTCCTTCCCGATCTGCTCGACGACGCGGACCTCCTCACTGGTGACCATCGCCAGGCCCTGCCGTGACTTCAGGCGGGCACGCTCGGCCGTCGACAGCGTGGCCCAGTCCGGCTGCGGGGCGCAGGTGACCGTGGGGCCGTAGGTCTCGGTGAGACCGTAGACGTGGATCACGTCGATGCCGAGGTCCTCGCACGCGCCGATCACCGTGGGGCTCGGCGGCGCGCCCGCGGTCGCCACCGACAGGTCGGTGACCTGGTGCGCCTCCTCGGCGGAGACGATGGTGGCCAGCACCGCCGGTGCCCCGCACAGCCCGGTCACGCCTTCCTCGTCGATCAGTCGCCACACCTCGGGGCCGCGCACCGCACGCAACGCCACCTGGGTGGCGCAGGCCGCCATCGCCGCCCAGCCGGTGCACCATCCGGAGCAGTGGAACATCGGCAGGGTCCACAGGTAGACCGAGTCGCGGGTGTAGTTGTGCGTCATCACCATGCCCAGCGCGGCGAGGTAGGCGCCGCGGTGCGTGTAGACCACGCCCTTGGGGCGTCCGGTGGTGCCGGAGGTGTAGTTGATGGCGATGGCGGCGTCCTCGTCCCCGACGGTGAAGGGGAGCTCGGCGCCCTCAGCGCCCTCGGCGAGGTACTCGTCGAAGGTGGTGACGACCCCGGAGTCGGGGAACTTCGGGGTGGGCTGGGTGCCGTCGGCGTCCTGGATGAGCACGAAGGTGTCCACGAGCCCGGCGCTGCCGAGGGTGCGCCGGCAGGCGAGGATCAGCTCCTGCTCGCCGAACAGGGTGCCGATGCCGGCGTGGTCGCAGATGTAGCGCACCTCCGCCGGCGCCAGGCGCGTGTTGATCGGCACGAGGACGCCGCCGGCGAGGGGGACGGCGAACTGCGCGAGCAGCGCCTCGTAGCTGTTGGACGCCAACATGCCGACGCGTCCCCCGGGCCGCAGGCCGCGGCGCTGCAGCGCGCGGGCGAGACGCAGCGCGTCCTCCCGCATCCCGGCGAAGGTGACGCGACGCGGACCGTCGACGCAGGCCGTGCGGTCCGGGTGGATCGTGGCGCTGCGGTCGAGGAAGCGCAGCGGGGTCAGCGGGACGTTGAGGCCTGCGGTCATGGACGGTTCTCCTTTTGGACGGTGAATCAACACCTGCGAGGGTAACAGTGTCCGGCCGTGGCCGCGGCGTTACGGTTACGATCGGGGAGGAAACATTTACCGAGGAAAGGAACGGCCGTGAACATCAGCGACACCCGCCGCCGCGTGGTGGCCCTCGCCCTGGGAACCTGCATGGTCGGCGCGCTCGCCGCCTGCGGCGACGACAACGACAGCGACAGTGGTGGGGACGCCACGGGCGGCGACGCGACCGTCACGGTGACCGAGACGTCCGACGCGGGGGCGGGCGCCGACGCGAGCGGGACGAGTGAGCCGGGGAGCGGCTCGGGGAGTGGCTCTGCAGGCGGTGGCAGCGTGGCCAGCCTCGTCTTCGACGGGACGGACATGGCGTCCGACTTCAGCGACGTGCAGTGCCGGCAGGACGGCGCGGACGAGTTCGAGATCGACCTGCGCAACGCCGACGCGACGAGCCACGTGGAGGTCGACCTCGACACGAGGGACACTCCGCGCGTCGACGGTCTCGGCGTGGAGATGGAGGGCAAGGAGTGGGAGTCCACGGACGCCCGGGAGGCGGAGGCCACCGTCGAGGTCGACGGTGACACCTACCGGGTCCGCGGCGAGCTCGAGGTCGACGACGACCACCCGGACGCCGGCGACGTCGCCGAGCTGGAACTCGAGGTCAGCTGCGCCTGAGCCGGGGCCTTTTCTGGGGCCTGATCAGCGCCAGGGGGACTTCTGCTCGACCAGGAAGTTCTCCACCTCGGCGGTCGACGCCTTGAGCTTCGGGTCGAAGTCCAGGTAGGCCTTGGTCTCCCGGGCGACGAGTCCGGACAGGATCAGCAGGCCGACGAGGTTCGGCAGGGCCATCAGCCCGTTGGCCAGGTCGGAGAACGTCCAGGCCATGTTGAGCTCCATCGTGGCGCCGACGACGACCACGCAGGTGAAGACGATGCGGTAGGGGACCGTGGCGTAGTCACCGAAGATGCGCTGCGCGCTGCGCTCGCCGTAGTACGACCAGCCCAGGATCGTGGAGAAGGCGAAGAACACGATCGAGATCGTCACGATGTAACCGCCCCAGTGGCCCGGCAGGGCCTCGGCGAAGGCGTCACTCGTCATCGTCCCGGCCCGGTCCTCGCCTTGGTCCCACACGCCGCTGGAGATGATCACCAGACCTGTGAAGGACACGACCACGATGGTGTCGATGAAGGTCTGCGTCATGGAGACAAGGCCCTGACGGACCGGGTGGGTGGTCTTCGCCGCGGCGGCGGCGATCGCGGCCGAGCCCATGCCGGACTCGTTGGAGAAGATGCCGCGGGCGGCACCCATCTGCAGTGCCAGCAGGATGCCGGAGCCCACGAATCCACCGACGGCCGCGGTGCCGGAGAAGGCGTCCGAGAAGATCAGGCCGATGGCCTCGGGGATGGCCGCGGCGTTGATGGTGAGTACCGCCAGGCCACCGATGATGTAGACGGCGATCATCAGCGGGACGAAGCCGGCGGTGACCTGGCCGATGGCCTTGATGCCGCCGAGCAGGACCGCGCCGATGAGGATGAACAGGACGATGGCGGTGATCGTCGGGTCGACGCCGAAGGAGTTCTCCAGGTTCTCCGACACCGCGTTGGCCTGGGTCATGTTGCCGATGCCGAAGGAGGCGACGACCGCGGCGATGGCGAAGAACCAGGCCAGGAACTTGCCGACCGGGCCCTTGATGCCGCGCTCCAGGTAACGCTGGGGGCCGCCGGACATGTTGCCCTTGCCGTCGGTCACGCGGAAACGCACCCCGAGGAACGCCTCGGAGTACTTCGACGCCATGCCGAGCAGGCCGGTGATCCACATCCAGAACAGCGCGCCGGGGCCACCGATCGAGATGGCGGTGGCCACACCGACGATGTTGCCGACGCCGACCGTGGCGGCCAGCGCCGTGGTCAGCGCCTGGTACTGGGTGATGTCTCCCTTGGCGCCCTCGTCCTCACGGTCGATGAGCCCGAGGCGCAGTGCGGGGAACAGTTTGCGGAACTGGACCCCGCGCAACCTGATCGTCAGGATGAAGCCGGTGGCGAACAGGAGAGGGATCAGGAGCCACGGGCCCCAGACGAAGGACGCGGCGGTGTCGAGGCCGTCCTCGAAGCCCGAGGCCAGCTGCATGTCGGTTGTTTGCATGAGAGAAAGATAACCCGCCCGTGTTTCCGCCAGGTAATGAACAGGGAAGTTTTTCTGCGTGGGGGTGGAGGGGGGTCTGCTGTGCGTGCACTGTCAGTGCGGGAGCCCTGGTTGCCAGTTTGCTGGGAATGCCGACACCCCCGGCGGTCCCGTCTGGATTAGCGGCGCGGACGACAGATAGGGTGGACGCGGTCACGTCCTGCGAAAACGTCGGGGCGAGGAGAGAGAACACCGTGAAAGGTTGAGGTTTGTGAGTCAGAAGATCAAGGCGCCCAACGACAAGAACCGGAGCTTCCTCTGGGCGATCGTGGCGCTCGTGGTGATCTGCGTGCTGTTCATCGGTTTCATGGTCTTCAACGGCCGGAAGAGCGCCGACGTGGACCTCAGCGCGGCAGACGTGTCCTTCTCCGTGTCGGTGGAGGACGGTGTGGTCCAGCTCCGCTCTGGCGACGACAACGACGCTTCCACGGCGGAGGTGTTCGAGGACTACAGCTGCCACTACTGTGCCGAGCTGGTCGACGTCGACGGCGACTCGATGAAGGCCGCACTGGAGGACGGGGACCTCAACGTCGATCTCCACACCGTGAACTTCGTCAGCGGCAGCGACCCGGCGTCCACCCGGACCGGAGCCGTCGCCATGGCAATCGCGGACACCGGCAACGCCGGCGCATTCTGGGCCTTCCACGAGAAGGCTTTCGAGGACCAGACCACCGTCGCACGTGACTGGGGCTTCGATGAGCTGGCGGACGCCGCCGAGCAGCTCGGTGTCGAGGACTCCGTCGTCGAGTCGATCCGTGACGAGTCCGTCGTGGACACGTACAAGCCCCTGCTGGACGCGAACTCGGAGGAGCTCAACGAGCGGATGGACGGCCAGGCTGCCACGCCTGCCCTCTACGTCGACGGCGAGTCCTACGCGATCGAGCGGGACCCGGAGGATCCGGAGAAGATGAAGAACTGGGTCCCGGACGTCATCGCCGGCAACTCCGGTTCCGAGGAGTCGGACGCGGCGACGGAGTCGGAGTCCGCTGACTCCGAGTAGGTCCGCGTAGGTCCGCGTAGGTCGGGGCAGTTCGGAACAGTTCGTCCCCGAGGACGGCCTAAACACTGCAATTCGGTCCGGTCACTGCCAGTGACCGGACCGAATTGCATTGATTGCGCCGGGCGCCGGAGGCAGGGGACGGCGGGGAACATCCGCTGGATCGGGTGCCCGGCACCACAGCGGAAGACCGCGCACGAAAAAGTCCGCCCCCTGTTCTCCGGGGAGAACAGGGGGCGGACCGTGGTGGAGCTAAGGGGACTCGAACCCCTGACCCCCACACTGCCAGTGTGGTGCGCTACCAGCTGCGCCATAGCCCCGTACGCTGAGCGGAAGAAGAAGTGTTCCTCGCTGCGGACGAGACATAATGTACCCCAGGGCTCTCCGAGCACGCAAACCAGCAGGTGAGTGTGGCGAAAGACGCATTTCAGACGTTGGGGCGGGATGGGCCGGTGTGCGAGAATTGCAGTACATCGACGGCGGGCAGCGGGTCCGCTCCGGCACACGACGGGAGATCCAGTGACTACAGCGGTTGAGGAACGGGCGGGCGAGCGGCCGGACGGTCGCCAGGCGGGCCTCTGGGGAGGGTCTGCACCGTACGCGTTCGGGCTCGTCGTCTTCGGCGTCATCGGCCTGTTCATGTCGGGCCTGATCCTCTTCGACAAGATCAAGCTCATGCAGGACGCGAGCTTCACCCCGGCGTGCACCCTGAACGACGTCGTCTCGTGCACGGACGTGATGAACTCGAACCAGGCCTCCGCCTTCGGCTTCCCGAACCCCTTCATCGGTCTCGTCGGATTCGCCGTCGTGCTGTGCATCGGTGTGGCGCTCTTCGCCGGCGCCCGCTTCCGCGCCTGGTTCTGGTACGGCTTCCTCCTCGGACTGGCGCTCGCCGTGGTCTTCGTGCACTGGCTCGCCTACGAGGCGGTCTACGAGATCGAGGCCCTGTGCCCCTACTGCATGGTCGTGTGGGCGGTCGTCCTGCCGCTGTTCGTGTCCACGGTGGTGCGGATCGCGCACTCGCGGACCGAGGCCGCCGGGGGGACGGCGCCGCGTGGTGCGTCGGCTCTGTTCATGCCGCTGGCGGTCGTCGTCGTGTGGTACCTCGGATTCACCGCACTGATCCTCCAGCAGTTCGTGTTCTGAGCCCGGTAGGCACCGCCAACGGTGGCGGTTTGGTCAGGGCACCGTGTCCGGCTAAACTGTCGTGCTGTGTCGCGACCCGGGATTTCGCCGGGCTCGTACGTCGCTCTTCCGGACGCTTTCTGGCGTTCCGGGGAGTCTGATCAATTCCGATCAATCACGATCAACACCGCGCCGAGGTTCTGTGTGAGCAGCCCGGGGCGCACGACGAGAAAGGAGCGCCCGATGAAGGTCCGTAAGTCCCTTCGGTCGCTGAAGAACAAGCCGGGCGCCCAGGTTGTCCGCCGCCACGGCAAGGTCTTCGTGATCAACAAGAAGGACCCGCGTTTCAAGGCTCGCCAGGGCTGATCCAGCGGTCTTCCGTTTTTCGGACGAACCCCTCCAGTGCCGCCCCCTCGCCGGGGCGTGCACCGGAGGGGTTCTTTCGCGTCCGGGGTCGCACGGGGGAGTTCCGGAGGCAGTTACCTTCCGTGGAATTACATCAATGATTTTTCGGCCCAACATCTAGTGTCGACCCTCTCGCGCCACCTGCGAATACGCATCTTGTAACTACTATATCTTGTGTTCGAATGATGTGATTACCCCAATATCTCGTGGAAAAACGGGTTGTGTCCCGCTCCGATCCCGGTGTAGTGTCGTCGTCATCAGCCCGGCAGGGGCACCGCTCCGGGCACCCGGGGAACACGCACCGCCGGGCACGTCCCACCCCACGCATTTCGCCGTCATTCTTCACAGGAGCGCCTCGATGATCACCGTCTACACCAAGCCCGCCTGCGTCCAGTGCACCGCCACCAAGAGGGCCCTCGACAAGGCCGGACTTGACTACGAGATGGTCGACATCAGCCTCGACGACGAGGCCCGCGACTACTTGATGGCCCTCGGTCACCTCCAGGCCCCGGTCGTCGTCACGGAGGACGCCCACTGGTCCGGCTTCCGTCCGGACCGCATCAAGTCCCTGGACGTCGCAGCGGCCTGAGACCGTCCCCCGCGAGGGGGACGCGAACACCACCGGGAGGGCGCTGCAGCACGCAGCGTCCTCCCTCCTTTTTGTCACGTTTGACCCCTCGAACCCCTTGAAGTGGTGTTTTTCCATGGCTTCGCGCTCTGAACGCCGTCCGGGCAGGACGGCCCTGCGGTCGGTTCTGGCCGACACCACTCCGCTGCAGTCGCCGCACTTCCGGCGGTTGTGGACGGCCAACATCGTCACCGTCATCGGCTCCCAGCTGACCGTGGTCGTGGTTCCCGCGCAGATCTACTCGATCACGGGGAGCTCGGGTTTCGTGGGCCTGGCCGGTGCCTTCGGTCTGGTCCCGCTGATCGTCTTCGGCCTGTACGGCGGCGCGCTGGCGGACATGATGGACCGTCGGCGCCTGCTGATCATCACCACCGTCGGCCTGATCGCCACCGCGGTGGCCTTCTGGGCGCAGGCCGCCGCCGGGCTGGACAACGTGTGGCTGCTGCTGTCGATCTTCGCGCTGCAGCAGGCGTTCTTCGCCGTCAACCAGCCGACCCGCACCGCGATCACCGCCCGCATCGTCCCGGAGGGTGCGGTGGCCCCGGCCGTGTCGCTGAACATGACGGTGCAGCAGGCCGGCGCCATCCTCGGCCCCATCCTCGGTGGGCTGCTGATCCCGGTGACCGGCTACTCGCTGCTCTACCTGGTGGACGCCTTCTGCCTGGCGGCCACACTGTGGGCCGTGCTCAAGCTTCCGGCGCTGCCGCCGGACCTGAGCGGCGCAGGAGGCGCAGGCAGCGCAGGGAAGGACGCCTCGCGGCGCAGGACGCCGGGCTTCCGCAGCATCGCCGAGGGTTTCATCTACCTCGCGGCGATGCCGATCCTGCTGATGAGTTTCGTCATCGACCTGATCGCCATGATCTTCGGCATGCCGCGCGCCCTGATCCCGCAGATCTCCACCGTGGACTTCGGTGAAGCCGGGGACGGCGGCCTGTTCTACGCGCTGCTCTGGGCGGCGGTGCCCGCCGGCGCCGTGCTCGGCGGGATCTTCTCCGGCGCGGTGACCAGGCTGCGCCACCAGGGAGTGGGCATCGTGGTCTCGGTGCTGTGCTGGGGCGTGGCGATCATCGTGATGGGTGTGGCCGTCAACCTCGCCGACGGACGCATCGGCCTGTGGGCGTGCGTGGCGGTGTTCGCCTTCGTCATCGGCGGCCTGGCCGACATGTTCTCCTCGGTGCAGCGCTCGGCGATGCTCCAGGAGGCCGCGGACGACCGGATGCGCGGACGCCTGCAGGGCGTCTTCCTCATCGTGGTCGCCGGCGGCCCGCGCCTGGCGGACATGCTGCACGGCTGGGCCGGATCCGTCCTCGGCGCGGGCACCGCCACACTCGTCGGCGGCGTCCTGGTCGTCATCGGCACCGTCGTGGCGGTGGCGATCGTCCCGTCCTTCCTGAAGTACGTCCCTGCCCGGTTCGCCGAGCGGTAGAGTCCGTAAAGAGAATACGAGGTACAGCGAGCATGCTCATCGTCTATTTTTCATCGACCACCCGCAACACCGACCGATTCGTCCACAAGCTCGAGCTGCCCGCCGCGCGCATCCCGCTGCGCCGGTCGGACGAGCCGCTCGTCGTGGACGAGCCCTTCGTGCTCGTCTGCCCGACGTACGGCGGGGGAGCGTCGATCACCGGGGACGACTCGCGTCCGGTGCCCAAACAGGTCATCCGGTTCCTCAACGACCCCGGCAACCGCGCGCTGCTGCGCGGCGTGATCGCCTCGGGGAACCTGAACTTCGGCAAGGACTTCTGCCGGTCCGGGGACGTGATCGCCGCGAAGTGCGGCGTGCCCTACCTGTACCGTTTCGAACTCATGGGAACCCCCGACGACGTGACACGCGTGCGCGAGGGGCTGGCGGAGTTCGAGGACTCGCTGCGCCATGACGGGCGCTGGGAGGCCGTCGCATGACATAGGCCGCCGACTCCAGTAGACATAGACACAGACACCATCTTTTTTCACAACGGGGAGAGCCATGACCACCGATCTCGGGAAAACCGTCGCTGAACCGGTCCAGCAGGCCGACCAGCTCGACTACCACCAGCTCAACGCACTGCTCAACCTGTACGACGGTAACGGCCAGATCCAGTTCGACAAGGACCGCGAGGCCGCCAACCAGTACTTCCTGCAGCACGTCAACCAGAACACCGTCTACTTCCACGACCTGGAGGAGAAGATCGGGTACCTGGTCGAGAACAAGTACTACGACCCGGAGGTGCTCGACCAGTACGAGTTCGCCGACGTCAAGGCGCTGTTCAAGCGCGCCTACTCCCACAAGTTCCGGTTCAAGACCTTCCTCGGGGCGTTCAAGTACTACACGTCCTACACGCTGAAGACCTTCGACGGACGCCGCTACCTGGAGCGCTACGAGGACCGGGTGTGCATGGTCGCCCTCGGGCTCGCTGACGGCGACATCGAGCTGGCCGGCAACCTCGTCGACGAGATCATCGCCGGTACGTTCCAGCCGGCCACCCCGACGTTCCTGAACATCGGCAAGGCCCAGCGCGGCGAGCCGGTGTCCTGCTTCCTGCTGCGCATCGAGGACAACATGGAGTCCATCGGGCGCTCCATCAACTCCGCCCTGCAGCTGTCCAAGCGCGGCGGCGGTGTGGCGCTGCTGCTGAGCAACCTGCGTGAGACCGGTGCGCCGATCAAGCACATCGAGAACCAGAGCTCCGGCGTGATCCCGGTGATGAAGCTGCTGGAGGACTCCTTCTCCTACGCCAACCAGCTCGGTGCCCGCCAGGGTGCCGGCGCGGTGTACCTCAACGCCCACCACCCGGACATCATGAAGTTCCTGGACACCAAGCGGGAGAACGCGGACGAGAAGATCCGCATCAAGACCCTCTCGCTGGGCGTGGTCATCCCGGACATCACCTTCGAGCTGGCCAAGCGCAACGACGACATGTACCTGTTCTCCCCGTACGACGTGGAGCGCATCTACGGCCGTCCCTTCGCCGACATCTCCGTGACCGAGCACTACGAGGAGATGGTCGAGGACCCGCGGATCCGCAAGCGCAAGATCAACGCGCGCCAGTTCTTCCAGACGCTGGCGGAGATCCAGTTCGAGTCCGGCTACCCGTACATCATGTTCGAGGACACGGTGAACAAGGCGAACCCCATCGAGGGGCGCATCACCCACTCCAACCTGTGCTCGGAGATCCTGCAGGTCTCGACCCCCAGCGAGTTCAACGAGGACCTGACCTACTCCGAGGTCGGCGAGGACATCTCCTGCAACCTCGGTTCACTCAACATCGCCGCAGCGGTGGACTCGGACAACTTCTCGCGCACCATCGAGACCGCGATCCGCGGGCTCACCGCCGTGTCCGACCAGACGTCCATCGACTCGGTGCCGTCGATCCGTGAGGGCAACGACGGCTCCCACGCCATCGGGCTGGGCCAGATGAACCTGCACGGTTTCCTGGGCCGCGAGCACATCCACTACGGCTCGGACGAGGGCCTGGACTTCACCAACGTGTACTTCGCCGCGGTGATGTACGAGTGCCTCAAGGCGTCCAACACGATCGCGCGGGAGCGCGGGACGAAGTTCCGCAACTTCGCCAACTCCGACTACGCCTCCGGGGAGTTCTTCGACTCCTACGACCCGGCCGCCTTCCAGCCGCGTACGGAGAAGGTCGCCGCGATCATCGAGAAGTCGTCGATCCACGTGCCCTCCACTGAGGAGTGGGCGGAGCTGAAGGCGGCGGTGATGGCCGACGGCCTGTACAACCGCAACCTGCAGGCCGTGCCGCCGACAGGCTCGATCTCCTACATCAACAACTCGACCTCGTCGATCCACCCGATCGCCTCGAAGATCGAGATCCGTAAGGAGGGCAAGATCGGGCGCGTCTACTACCCGGCGCCGCACATGGACAACGACAACCTGGACTACTTCGAGGACGCCTACGAGATCGGCTACGAGAAGATCATCGACACCTACGCGGTGGCGACGCGCTACGTGGACCAGGGGCTGTCGTTGACGCTGTTCTTCAAGGACTCGGTCACCACCCGTGACATCAACAAGGCGCAGATCTACGCGTGGCGCAAGGGCATCAAGACCCTGTACTACATCCGCCTGCGTCAGACGGCCATGGCCGGCACCGAGGTCGAGGGCTGCGTGAGCTGCATGCTCTAAGGCTGCCTGGTTCGGCGCTCGGAGTGCCGGGTCGGGAACGAGTTGACCCCGCGCCACGTGCCGGATCCGCCCGCTCCGCGGCACGCGGAGACCGGATCCGGCACGCGACGCGGGGTTTGCCCCACCGGAGCCGCGCCGCCCCTCCTGCAGACGCAAAACGACCACCCTTGGTCGGTTCTGTTCGTTCAGAACCGACCCAGGGTGGTCGTGTCAGCTGTGCTGGTGCACGCCGGCGCAGGCCAGTGCGGCGGGGGAGTGCCTACTCGCCGTCGCGGGCACCGAGCTTGGCGTCGATGCGCAGCAGGCCGGAGCCGTCGTTGCCGACGGTCTTGATCCAGTCGATGATGTCGTTGACGGAGGACTCCTCCTCGATCTGCTCGGCCAGGAAGAAGTTGATCAGCTGGCGGGAGTCGATGTCGCCGGTCTCGTCCGCGGTGCGGGCGAGGTCGCGGATCAGCTCGGAGACCTTCTGCTCGTGGGCGAGGGAGGCCTCGAAGGCGTCCAGCGGGGTGGCGATCTTCAGGGAGGGCAGCTCGATGTCGGTGAGGTCGACGCGGGCGTCGCGGTCGAGCAGGTGCTCAGCGAACTTCGCGGCGTGCTCGCGCTCCTCGTCGGCCTGGGCGCGGAACCAGTCGCGCATGCCGAGGAAGGAGAGGCGGTCCATCTCGTAGGACAGCTGGGTGTAGATGAGGGCGGCCTGGTGCTCGGCGACGACCTGCTTGTTGACGGCTTCCTGGAACTTCTCGTTGATGCTCATGGCGGTAACGGTACTGATCGGTAAAACCTTTCTCTAGACAGTTCAGGCTAACCAACGGCCTATCGGTGCAGGTGAAAAGGCATGTCTGCCCTAATTATGCCTTGCCTGCACTGCTTAGGGGTAAAGGGCGTTTCTGCAGGTCCACGCCTTTTCGTGCGAACCTCGGCGAATCGGAGCCTCGTATCACGAGGTTTCTAGGGTTAGCGTGGCCTCGGTCAAATTACCCTATAGTGGGGGTGAATTCGCCCCGATGTGTCGGGCGCCGGCCGTGGGACGCCGCCGACGGCGGCGTCCGGCGGACGGGTTAGCAGGGGCGGTCGCGGACGGCTAGGATGGCGGTGACTTGCGCCCGCCGTTCGCGTCGTCCGGCGTGGCGCTTCACGCATCATCACTTGCCCTTCAGGAGAGGTACATGACCACGTCCCGGCAGCCGCACTCGCCCGTCCACCACAGTGAGGGGGGTCCGGTCACCGCCATCAACTGGAACACCATCCCGGACGACAAGGACCTCGAGGTGTGGGACCGGTTGACGGGCAACTTCTGGCTGCCGGAGAAGGTGCCGCTGTCCAACGACATCCAGAGCTGGGGCACGCTCACCGAGACCGAGAAGCAGGCCACCATGCGTGTCTTCACCGGTCTGACGATGCTGGACACGATCCAGGGCACCGTGGGCGCGACCAGCCTGATCCCGGACGCCATCACCCCGCACGAGGAGGCGGTGTACACCAACATCGCCTTCATGGAATCGGTGCACGCCAAGTCCTACTCGTCGATCTTCACGACCTTGTCCTCCACCCCGGAGATCAACGACGCCTTCCGCTGGTCCGAGGAGAACAAGAACCTCCAGGACAAGGCCGACATCATCCTGAACTTCTACCGGGGCGACGACCCGCTGAAGAAGAAGATCGCCTCCACGCTGCTGGAGTCCTTCCTCTTCTACTCGGGCTTCTACCTGCCGATGTACTGGTCCTCGCACGCGAAGCTGACGAACACCGCGGACCTGATCCGCCTGATCATCCGCGACGAGGCGGTGCACGGCTACTACATCGGCTACAAGTACCAGCGCGGGCTGGAGAAGGTGTCCGAGCAGCGTCGCCAGGAGCTCAAGGAGCACACCTTCGACCTGGTCTTCGAGCTCTACGACAACGAGTCGCAGTACACCGAGGACATCTACGACGACCTCGGCTGGACCGAGGACGTGAAGCGTTTCCTGCGCTACAACGCCAACAAGGCGCTGAACAACCTCGGTTACGAGGGGCTGTTCCCGGCCGACGAGACGAACGTCTCCCCGTCGATCCTGTCCTCGCTGAACCCCGGCGGCGACGAGAACCACGACTTCTTCTCCGGTTCGGGTTCCAGCTACGTGATCGGCACCGCCGAGAACACCAACGACGACGACTGGGATTTCTGAGCTCGGAGCTCTGGGCCAACTGCGCCAGGTTCGCCCGCCCCGCCTGTCGTCCCCGCGAGGGGACACGGCGGGGCATTTGCGTCTCAGGAACGCCATAGCGTCCTGAAAGGATCGTCTTGCAGGACGCTGCGCCGGCTCTCCGGCGGTGCGGCGCCGTGCGGCGCAGTGCGGCGCAGTGCGGCGTCCTGACCTCCGAGCAGGACGCACCGCGTCGGCCACGGGCCTGTCAGCGACCATTTCCGACCATTTCCGGCTGTTTCGAGCACGGGGCGTGGTGATGCGGGGGTGGGTTCCCGACGGGTGCGCGGCGCCTCGGACGGTGGGGGAGTGCAGGGGTTCGTGCACCCCCGATCGTGTCATTTGGGGCAGGTGGGGGGCTCCGGCTATTAAAGCCGGGGCCGAGGGATTAGTATTGTCCCCAGTCTGTGCGGGTGGCCCCGTGACGGGTGACGTTCAACGACACCGGGTCCTCGCTGTGCAGCTCATTCACTGGGTGTCGTCCCGACGAACGGCACCGCGTAGTCAGGAGGATTGAATGACCGCAGTAGCGCCCAGGGAAGACCAACCGGTCTCCCCAGCTCGGCCTGCTCCTCAGGGTGGGAAGTCGAAGAAGGGTGGTCATGCATGGACCATGCTGACCACGACTGACCACAAACAGCTCGGCATCATGTACATGATCATGGCCTTCACGTTCTTCGCGATCGGTGGCCTCATGGCCCTGCTGATCCGCGTGGAACTGTTCCACCCGGGCCTGCAGTTCCTGTCGAACGAGCAGTTCAACCAGCTGTTCACGATGCACGGAACGATCATGCTGCTGCTGTTCGGCACCCCGATCGTCTGGGGTTTCGCCAACTACATCATGCCGCTGCAGATTGGTGCGCCCGACGTCGCCTTCCCGCGACTCAACGCACTCGGCTTCTGGCTGACGACCTGGGGCGGCATCATCATGCTGACCGGGTTCCTGACCCCCGGCGGTGCCGCCGACTTCGGCTGGACGATGTACATGCCGCTGGCGGACGCCATCCACTCCCCGGGTGTGGGCTCGCACCTGTGGGTCGTCGGTGTCGGCGTCGGTGGTGTCGGCAGTATCGCCGCCGCCATCAACATGATCACCACCATCCTGTGCCTGCGTGCACCGGGCATGACGATGTTCCGCATGCCGATCTTCACCTGGAACATCCTGGTGACCTCGCTGCTGGCACTGCTGATCTTCCCACTGCTGACCGCCGCGGCCCTCGGCGTGCTCTACGACCGCATCCTCGGTGGCCACATCTACGACCCGGCCAACGGTGGCGCCATCCTGTGGCAGCACCTCTTCTGGTTCTTCGGCCACCCCGAGGTCTACGTCCTGGCCCTGCCGTTCTTCGGCATCATTTCCGAGATCTTCCCGGTCTTCTCCCGTAAGCCGATGTTCGGCTACGTGGGCCTGATCTTCGCCACCCTGTCGATCGCCGCACTGTCGCTGGCCGTGTGGGCCCACCACATGTTCGTCACCGGCGCCGTGCTGCTGCCGTTCTTCAGCTTCATGACGTTCCTGATCGCCGTGCCGACCGGCATGAAGTTCTTCAACTGGCTGGGCACGATGTGGAAGGGCCGGATCTCCTTCGAGACCCCGATGATCTTCGCCATCGGCTTCTTCGCCACCTTCCTGTTCGGTGGTCTGACCGGTGTCATGCTGGCCTCCCCGGCACTGGACTTCGCCCTGACGGACTCCTACTTCGTGGTCGCGCACTTCCACTACGTGCTCTACGGAACCGTCGCCTTCGGCTCCTTCGCCGGCGTCTACTTCTGGTTCCCGAAGATCACCGGCCGCATGCTCGACGAGCGTCTGGGCAAGATCCACTTCTGGTTGACCTTCATCGGCTTCCACATGACCTTCCTGGTGCAGCACTGGCTGGGCAACATGGGCATGCCGCGTCGTTACGCCGACTACCTCGACCAGGACGGCTTCACGCTGCTCAACCAGGTGTCCACCATCGGTGCACTGATCCTGGGCCTGTCCGTCCTGCCGTTCGTGTGGAACGTGTTCAAGTCCTGGCGCTACGGTGAGATCGTCACCGTCGACGACCCGTGGGGCTACGGCAACTCCCTGGAGTGGGCGACCTCCTGCCCGCCGCCGCGCCACAACTTCACCTCGATGCCGAAGATCCGTTCGGAGCGTCCGGCCTTCGAGCTGCACTACCCGCACATGGTGAAGACGGCCCGCGAGGAAGCGCACGTGGGACGCCACTTCTAGGGCCCACCGCAGGCGCGGCACCACCACGCCGCCACCACAGTCACCACAGAGACAGCCGCACCCCGACTACGCGGGGTGCGGCTGTTCGTGTGTCAGGGAAACCATGACAGAATGAGTCCCGTGGACCAGCAGACTTCCTCCCGTCACCTGACCGTCAGCCTCGCACCCGGGCTCTCACCCGGCGTCGTCACCGTCACCGGACCGGACGCCCCCGGCGTCTCCGCCGACTTCTTCCGCATCCTCGCCGACCACGACGTGCAACTGCTCGACGTCGAACAGGCGAACTTCCGCGGCACACTCAACCTCGCCGCCTACATCGGCGTCGTCGCCGGCAGCACCGAGGCCATGCGCCAGGAACTCACCGACGAACTCTCCAGCCGGGCGATGACCGTCACCCTCGACGTCGACGACGAGCTCGAGGGCAGCCGTGCACGCTCCACCCACGCCGTCATCGTGCTGGGTAACCCCGTCACCGCCGAGCACATCTCCGCCATCGGCCAGACCCTCGTCGACCACGGGGCCAACATCGACCGCATCCGCGGCATCGCCGACTACCCCGTCACCGGGCTGGAACTCAAGGTCACCGCCGCCGACCCCGCCCCGGGCGGCAGTGCGGAACTGCGCCAGGCCCTCGCCGCCGTCTCGCACGCCACCGGCGTGGACATCGCCATCCAGCGCGCCGGCCTGACCCGACGCGCCCCCCGGCTGATCTGCTTCGACGTGGACTCCACGCTGATCCAGCAGGAGGTCATCGAGATGCTCGCCGCCCACGCCGGACGCGAGGAGGAGGTCGCCGCCGTCACCGAGCGTGCCATGCGCGGGGAGCTGGACTTCTCCGAGTCGCTGCACGAGCGGGTCAAGGCGCTGGCCGGGCTGGACGCCTCGGTCATCGACGAGGTGTCGAAGATGGTGCAGCTCACCCCGGGCGCACGCACCACCGTGCGCACCCTCAAGCGTCTCGGTTTCCGTACCGGGGCGGTCTCCGGCGGTTTCGTCCAGGTCCTCGAGCCGCTGGCCCGCGAACTCGGCCTGGACTTCTACCGCGCCAACACCCTGGAGATCATCGACGGCAAGCTCACCGGCCGGGTCATCGGCCAGGTCATCGACCGTGAGGTCAAGGCCGAAAGCCTCAAGGAGTTCGCCTGGTCCAACGGCATCGCCCTGCACCAGACCGTGGCCGTGGGCGACGGCGCGAACGACATCGCCATGCTCTCGGTCGCCGGGCTGGGCATCGCCTTCAACGCCAAGCCCGCCCTGCGCGAGGTCGCCGACGCCACGGTGAACCACCCCTTCCTCGACGAGGTGCTGTTCATGCTCGGCATCGACCGCGAGGAGATCGACGCCGCCGACCTCGAGGACGGCAGCTACCACCGCGTCCCGCTGGAGGGCTGAGTGTCCTTCGCGCTCGCACACGACCGTCTGCGCACGGTGCTGGGGGAGGACGGCGACAGACCCGACGGCGAGGACCCGTCCGACCCGTCGACGGTGCAGGCGATGCCGCTGGTGCTGCACCTCCCGCACGAGCCGCGCCCGGAGCGTCGTGACCTTCTGGAGGCCGCGGCGATCGCCTGCGTCTCCGTCTGCCTGGACGAGCGTGCCGGGCAGGACACGGCCTTCGCTGAGGCGTTGATGAACTGGTACGGCGCGCGGATCCGCAAGATCGCCCGCCGGGCGCGCAACAAGAAGTGGTCGGACGTCCAGTCGCTGCCGGGTGTGACCGCCAGCGTGGGGGACCCGCAGCGTCCTGCATCGGTACGCGCCTTCCCCGCCTGCCCGGTCACCGAGACACCGGCGTTGATCAACCGGCTGCAGATCGAGGGCACTGACCTGCCCCTGCCCGAGGACGCCGAAGGCGTGCTCGACGCCGACGACCACCCGGTGGTCTACGTGGACGCCTCGTTGACGATGACGGTCGGCAAGGCCGCCGCCCAGGTCGCCCACGGCTCGATGCTGCTGGCCGCGGCCATGGGCCGCGGGCGGGCGTGGCGCTGGGCGCAGGACGGGTTCCCGCTGCACGTCTGCGAGGTCGACGCCGGACGCTTCGAGGTGGTGCGCGCCGAGGCGGAGCGCAGGGAACGGGGCGCCGGCACGCAGGACACCGGTGCGTCCGACGGGAGCGGGGCGGACGGGAGCGCGGCCGTCGTGCGCGACGCCGGCTACACCGAGGTCGCGCCCGGGTCGGTCACCGTGGTGGCACTCGACCGGGGTGCCCCGGCACCGTCAGGCCAGTGAACGGCGCAGGATCTTGCCGGTCGCGGACTTCGGGACCTCGGCGATGAACTGCAGCGCGCGCAGCTTCTTGTAGGGCTCCACACGCTCGGCGACGAAGCTGACGAGGGTGTCTGCGAGCTCGTCACCGGCGGCGGCCGGGTCCTGTGCGACGACGAAGGCCTTGGGGATCTCCTCGCCGTCGGCGTCGGTCACACCGACCACCGCGGCGTCGGCCACGGCCTCGTGGGTGAGCAGCAGGGCCTCGAGCTCGGCCGGCGGGACCTGGTAGCCCTTGTACTTGATCAGCTCCTTGACCCGGTCGACGATGAACACCTCCCCGGAGGCACCCTGATGGGCGAGGTCGCCGGTACGCAGCCACCCGTCGCCGGGCAGGGCGTCGGCCGTGGCCTCGGGGTTCCCGAGGTAGCCGTCCATGATCTGCGGGCCACGGACCCACAGTTCACCGGCCGCGCTGAGTTCACCGCTTGTCCCGTCTGTCCCTGACGGCACCGCGATCTCCTCGCCGGTGTCCGGGTCGACGAGCTTGTGCTCGGTGTTGGCCACCGGGCGCCCCACGGAACCGGGGGACAGCCCGTCGCCGAGGTTCACGTGGGTGACCGGGCTGGACTCGGTGAGCCCGTAACCCTGGTACACCTCGATGCCCAGCCTGTCGTGCACCGCGGTGGCGAGCTCCCCGTCGAGGCTCGCGGCACCGGAGAGCACCCCGCGCAGGGCGGAGAGGTCGTAGTTGTCGACCTCGGGGTGCTTGGCCAGAGCGAGGGCCACCGGCGGGGCGATGAAGGTGAAGGTCACCCCGTGCTTCTGGTGGTTGCGCAGGAAGGTGTTGAGCTCGAAGCGCGGCACGGTGAGCAGGCGGGCGCGCAGGCGCAGCGTGAGGTTGGCCAGGGTGGTCAGCCCGTAGATGTGGAAGAAGGGCAGCACACCGAAGACGACGTCCTCGCGGGTGACCGGGCCCGAGACCTCGACCTGGGCCATGTTGGCCACCAGGTTGCGGTGCGTGAGCCGCACGCCCTTGGGCAGCCCGGTCGTCCCGGAGGAGTACGGCAGAGCGGCGAGCTGGGTCGACGGGTCGAAGGACACCGACGGGGGAGTGCTGCGCTCGGCGAGCATCTGGTTGAGGCCCCGTGAGGTGTCGAGGTGGATGAGCCGCTCACCGGGCAGCCCGGCGAGCTCGGCGGCCTCCTCACCGCCGTCGCCCAGCCCGGCGAGGGTGAGCAGCATGACGGCGTGGGAGTCGCGCAGCTGCTCGGCGACCTTCGGCGGGGAGGCCAGCAGCGGCACGGGGGTCAGCACCGCGCCGAGACGCCACACGGCGTGGGCGGCGACGATGAACTCCACGGAGTTCGGGCAGTGCAGGGCGACGACGTCGTTCTTGGCGACACCGTGGCGTGAGAGCCACCCGGCGACCGAGTCGACGTGGCTGCGCAGCGTGGCGTAGGACGTCTCGGTGCCTCCGGCGAGGTCGACGACGGCGATGCGGTCCTCGTCCTCGGGGGACAGGTCGCCGTAGAGGTACTCGTGGATTCCGACGTCGGGGATGGTGACGTCGGGACGGTCGCTCGTGACGGGCATGCGTGTCCTCCTGCGCGGGATGGTCGGGGTAGTCGTCGCCCCGGTGTCTTTTGTGGTCGCGGTCAATCCTACCCGCGACCGTCGGTGACCCCCGCCACAATCCCCCGCGCGGCCACACCCGCCCCTGATACCCGTGCCGACAAGCGCCCCGCCGTCAGGCGCGCAACCGGCGCAGCGCGCCGCGCGCGGTGTCGCCGTCCACCGTCTGCCAGAACGGCGGCATCGAGGAGCGCAGGAAGGAGCCGTACCGCTTCGTCACCAGCCGTTGGTCGAGCACGGCCACCACACCCCGGTCGTCGACGGCGCGCAGCAGACGTCCGGCGCCCTGCGCCATGAGCAGGGCGGAGTGCGTGGCGGCGATCTCCATGAACCCGCTGCGTCCGGCGGAGTCCACGGCCTCCTTGCGGGCCTGGGACAGCGGGTCGTCGGGACGAGGGAACGGGATCCGGTCGATGACCACCAGCGACAGCGAGGGCCCCGGCACGTCCACGCCCTGCCACAGGCTCAGCGTGCCGAAGAGGCAGGTCTCGGGCTCGTCGCGGAAGCGTTTGATCAGGGCGCCGAGGGAGTCGTCGCCCTGGCAGAGGATCTCGTGGGGCACGAGGGTGCGCAGTTCGGCGGCGGCGTTCTCCGCGGCGCGGCGGGAGGAGAACAGTCCCAGCGTCCTGCCGCCGGCGGCGGAGACGAGCTGGGCGAGTTCGTCGATGGACTCCGGTGAGGCGCCTTCGCGTCCGGGTGGGGGCAGGTGGCGGGCGGTGTAGAGGATGCCGTGCGTCGCCGGGTCGAAGGGGGTGCCCACGTCGAGGGTGGTGCACGCGGAGGCGGCCAGTCCCCAGGTCGCGAGCATCGAGGTGAAGCGTCCGCCGAGGGCGAGGGTCGCCGAGGTCAGGATCACGGTCTGGTCGGCGAAGAGGCGCCCGCGCAGCAGGTCGGACACGCTGAGCGGGGCGACGTACACGCTGCGCCGGTTGCGGTCGCCGGAGAGCCAGACGACGTCCTCGCCGAGCAGGTCGTCGGAGGTTTCGGACGTTTCGGACGTTTCGGACGCTGCGTCGCCGCTACCGTCCCCGCCCTCGGCGGGGGACGCCTCGAGGATGCGCACCACGGTGTCGTGCATCTCCTCGCAGGCGGTGAGGCAGGAGAAGATCTCCGCGGACTTCTCCTGGTCGGCCTCGCTCACGGCGCTGCCCGGGGAGCCGGACGCCCCGCCGGTGCCCTGCAGCCGGCTGCGCGTCTTCCACAGCGCGTCGCGCAGCGCGTGCAGGGGTTCGACGAGGGTGATCGGCACGGACGTCCAGCGTCCTTCCGGGGCGGTGTGCGCGGTGACCGCCGCCTCGATCTCGGCGGTCCAGGTGTCGCCGGCGGTGAGCAGTTCGGCGGCGCAGTCGTCCGGGCCGACCTTCTCGCAGCGCCGGGCGAGGATCGCCACCGCCGCACCGGAGAGTTCCTCGGTGGCCACGGAGGTGATGCGTCCCTCCAGCTCGTGGGCCTCGTCGATGACCACGGTGTCGTGGTTGGGCAGCACGGACTGTTCGGACAGGGCGTCGATGGCCAGCAGGGCGTGGTTGGTGACGACCACGTCGGACTGGGCGGCCTTCTCCTTGGCGGCCTCGGCGAAGCACTGGTCGCCGAAGGGGCAGCGGGTCGCGCCGACGCATTCGCGACTGGTCACGCTGACCTGGCGCCAGGCGCGGTCGGACACGCCGCGGGGCAGGGTGTCACGGTCGCCGTCCTCGGTCTCCTGGGCCCACTCGTGCAGACGGGCGACCTGGGAACCGGTGGCGGTGACCTCGGCCTCGTCGATGAGTGCTTCCGTACCTTCTGCGCCGTCGGCACCTGAACCCGCGGTGCCGTCGCCGATCCGGTTGAGGCACAGGTAGTTGTTGCGGCCCTTGAGGATCGCGAAGGACGGACGCCGGCCCAGCTCGTCCTTCAGTGCCTCGGTCACCCGCGGCAGGTCACGGTCGACGAGCTGGCGCTGCAGCGCGATCGTGGCCGTGGAGACCACCACCCGCTCGCCCGAGCCGACGGCGTGCTCCAGCGACGGCACCAGGTAGGCCAGGGACTTGCCCGTGCCGGTGCCCGCCTGCACGGCGAGGTGACGCTGCGAGGAGATCGCCGTGGACACCGCCGCGGCCATCCGGCGTTGCCCGTCACGACGCGACCCGCCGAGCTCCCCGACGACGTGGTCGAGCAACCCGGTCGTCCTCTCTTCTGCCTTGGTTCCCTTCGTGCTCACCTTGGTACCCACAGGTCCGCTCATAGATCGACGAAGCGGACGCTGAGGGCCGGCTCGTCGCGCGACAGGGCCAGCCCCTCCCACGGCAGGGAGACGAGCTGGCGGGCGAGGTGGTCACGGGACTCGTCGAGGGTGGGCAGGTCGTCGACGAGACGTCCGTCGCGAACCATCGGCACGGTGAGCTCCACCGGGTGCAGGATCCCGAGATCCGGGGTGTCCGCCTCCAGCGGGTACACGACCTCCTCGACGGCGGTGCCGGTGTCGCGGCAGGCGCGCAGGGCCCGCTTGGCCCCGCCGTGGCTGGCCTTGTGGCTGCTGCGCTTGGCCACCGGGTGCCCGTCGACGGAGGTCAACTTGTACACCAGGCCCGCGGTCGGCGCCCCGGAGCCGGTGACCACCGAGGTGCCCGCCCCGTAGGTGTCCACCGGTTCACTGCGCAGTGCGGCGATGGCGAACTCGTTGAGGTCGGAGGAGACCACGATGCGGGTGTCGTAGGCGCCGAGCCCGTCGAGCTGGGTGCGGACCTGCCGGGCGAGCACGCCCAGGTCACCGGAGTCGATGCGCACCGCACCCAGGGCGGTGCCGGCGACCTCCACGGCGTTGCGCACGCCCTGGGTGATGTCGTAGGTGTCGACCAGCAGGGTGGTGCCGGGGCCCTGGGCCTCGATCTGGGAGCGGAACGCCGCCTTCTCGTCCGGCCGACCGTGCTCGTCGACGTGCAGCAGCGTCCACGCGTGCGCGCTGGTGCCGCCGGCGGGCAGCCCGTAGCGTGCGGCGGCCTCCAGATTGGAGGTGGAGTGGAAGCCGGCGAGGTAGGTGGCGCGCGCGGCGCTCACCGCGGACTGCTCGTGGGTGCGCCGCGAACCCATCTCGATGATCGGACGTCCCTCCGCCGCGGTGACCATGCGCGCGGCGGCGGAGGCGACGGCGGAGTCGTAGTTGAGGATCGAGAGGATCACGGTCTCCAGGATGACCGTCTCGGCGAAGGTGCCGCGCACGGTGAGGATCGGCGAGTTCGGGAAGTAGACCTCGCCCTCGCGGTAGCCGTCGATCTGCCCGGTGAAGCGGTAGGTTCGCAGGTACTCGCGGGTGGTGTCGTCGAGGAAGTCCAGGCCGGCGAGCTGCTCCTCGGTGAAGCGGAAGTCGCGCACGGCCTCCAGCACACGCGCGGTGCCGGCGACCACACCGTAACGACGCTCATTCGGCAGCCGCCGGGTGAACACCTCGAAGCTGCACCGGCGGTGCGCGGTGCCGTCGCGCAGCGCGGCCTGCAGCATCGTCAGTTCGTACATGTCGGTCAGCAGGGCGGTCGACCGGCCTGCTGTGTCGGCTGGGTTATCGGTGTGCTCGGTCACGGTCGTCCATCCTAGTCGGTAGTCTGGACACCATGACTTCACCCGCCGCTCCCGCCGCACCGGCGGTCACCCCTGTGGAAGAGCAGCTTCCCGACACCCTCACCGAGGCGGACCTCCCCTGGCAGTGCATCTGCTGGGACGACCCGGTGAACCTGATGAGTTACGTGACCTACGTCTTCCAGACCGTGTTGGGCTACTCCCGCAAGCGGGCGACCGAGCTGATGATGCAGGTGCACAACGAGGGCAAGGCCATCGTGAGTTCCGGGGAGCGCGACAAGGTCGAGGGCGACGTGAAGAAGCTGCAGACCGCCGGCCTGTGGGCCACGATGCAGCGCTCGGAAGGTTAGTGCGGCACACGATGGAGGGCATGCGATGAAACCGTGGACGAAGAAGAAGAGCCTGGTGCGCGGCGTGCGTTTCGTCACCGAGCTGGAGCCGGTGGAGCGTGAGATGCTCGGCAACAGCGCCGCCAACGTCGGCGAGCTGCTGATCGGGCGGGCGCGTTCGGCGCCGAAGGACGAGCTGGCGGAGATGACGGGCCTGCCGTCGGGGCACACCGACGCGCCGGACGACCCGGTGCTCGCGGCGATGCTGCCGTCGTTCTTCCGTGACGGTGACGAGGAGGTCGACGGCGAGGCGGGGGTGTCGCGCCAGTTCAACGAGACCGACATCATCAAGGGCAAGCTCACGAACCTGCGCCTGGTCAGCGAACTGCTCGGCCCGGACGGGTCGGTGAACGTGAGCCTGAACACCGAGCAGACCGGGCCGTGGCTCAATGCGCTGACGGACATCCGTGCCTTCCACAACGGCCAGATCGAGTTGATCAGGAAGCGTCTGGACGAGTTCGGCGAGACCGGTGGCCAGGCCGGTGCGGACGAGATCGCCGCGGCGGAGAACTACGTGGAGTGGCTCGGCTACCACCAGGACAGCCTGCTGACGGCCCTGATGGGGCCGATGGACGTGCCCGAGGAATGAGCGGGGAATGAGTACCGGCGGCCTGACGGACGTGCCGGGCCTGTTCCTCGGCCACGCCGAGGTGCAGAGCTCGGGGGTCAGCGTGGTGGTGTGCCCCGAAGGTGCGGTCGGGGCCGTCGACGTACGCGGTGGGGGACCGGGTACCCGGGAGACCGACCTGCTGGCCCCGTCGAACTCGGCGGAGGCGGTGCACGCCGTCGCGCTGTGCGGCGGGTCGGCCTTCGGGCTGGACGCCGCAGGCGGGGTCATGGCCGAACTCGAGGACCGCGGCATCGGCCTGCAGGTGCTCGGCGACCTCGCCCCGTCTCTGATCGTGCCGATCGTGCCGTCGGCGGTCATCTTCGACCTGCCCGTCGGCGACCCCGCGTCACGTCCGACGGCCGACACCGGACGCCGGGCCGTGCAGCGTGCCCTCGACTGCTCGCAGGACGGCTCACAGGACAGGACGCAGGACGCGGGGAACGTCGGCGCGGGGCGCGCGGCGACCGCCGGCGCGCTGAAGGGCGGCTTCGGCGAGGCGTCCTGCGGGGTGGACCTGCCGGGCGGCGGGCGTGCGGTGGTGGCCGTCGGGCTGGTCGTCAACGCCGTCGGCTCGGTCGTCGACCCGTCCACCGGGGCGTTGTGGGGGAACCGGACACCCGAACCTGTCCCTGAACCGACCGCGGCGGGGTTGCGCACCATCCTGGAGCGCGGCGTCGACGGCACCAAGATGACCGGTCCGGACCCCTCGCCGATGAACACGACCATCGGTGTCGTCGCCACCGACGCGACGGTGACCAAGGCGCAGGCCGAGCGTCTGGCCATGGCCGCGCACGACGGCCTGGCCCGCGCCGTCCGGCCCTCGCACCTGCCGATGGACGGCGACACCTTCTTCGCCCTCGCACCGTCCGGCGCACGTGGCGGTGTGGCGACCACCGACCTGGCGGCGCTGTGCGCCGCGGCGGCGACGGTGACCGAACGGGCGGTCGTGGAGGCAGTCCTGGCCGCCGAGACCGCATTCGACGTGCCGTCCTGGCGCGACGTGATGAACTGACCCGGCAGACCCCACACACCCTGAGGAGAACCATGAGCGGATCAGACGTAACCCAGAGCAGTACGAACGATACGGGCCGGACGCGCTTCCGCGACCGCGGGCGGGTCGGCCAGGCACTGGTCACCACCCTGGTGTTCCTGGCGGTGCTGTGGGCGGTGCAGGTGGTGAACTGGGCGTCCGGCAACCGGCTGGTGTCATGGGGTATCCACCCGCTCGACTTCTCGCGGATCTGGGGGATCCTGCCCGCCCCGTTCATCCACACCAGCTTCTCCCACCTGCTGGCCAACACCCCGGCGGTGGCGGTGCTGCTGTTCCTCGTCGCACTGTCCGGGCAGAAGGCGGTGTGGGCGTCGACCGTGGTGACCACGCTGGTGGCCGGGGTGGGCGTGTTCTTCCTCGGCGGGGAGAACACGGTGCACGTCGGGGCGTCGATCCTGATCTACGGGTGGGCGGTGTTCCTCGCCGTGCGCGGCATCTTCACCCGGGCCGTCCCCGAGATCCTGCTCGGTGTGCTGGTCATCATCCTCTACGCCGGACTGTTCTGGGGCATCCTGCCCAACCAGCCCGGGGTCAGCTGGCAGGGGCACCTGTTCGGCGGCGTCGGCGGTGCCGTGGCGGCCTGGGGTGCGGGGCGTCCGGCGATCAAGCAGCGCGAGCAGGACAAGGCGCTCAAGGCGGCCAAGGGCTCCTAGTGCACTTAGGGCACCGCGTAGGGGAGCGCGGGCCTAGACTCGGAGGGCATGGACGACCTCACCCCCGCAGCACCGACCGCGTCAGCACCCATCGGCATCTTCGACTCCGGGGTCGGCGGGCTCACCGTGGCCCGCTCCATCATCGACCAGCTGCCCGGCGAGTCGGTGATCTACATCGGCGACACCGCGAACTCCCCCTACGGCGACAAGCCGTTGGCCACGGTGCGCTCACTGGCCACCAGCATCGCCGACCAGCTCGTGGAGCGCGGCTGCAAGATGATCGTGGTGGCCTGCAACTCCGCCTCCGCCGCCTTCCTGCGCGACGCACGCGAGCGCTACCCGGTGCCGGTGGTCGAGGTGATCCTGCCGGCGGTGCGCCGCGCGGTGTCGGTGACGCGCAACAACCGCGTCGGGGTCATCGGGACCCGGGCGACGGTCACCTCGGGGGCCTACCAGGACCTCTTCGCCGCGAGCCCGGGCGTGGAGGTCGTCGCCCAGGCGTGCCCCCAGTTCGTGCCCTTCATCGAGCGCGGCATCACCTCCGGACGCCAGCTGCTGGGCCTGGCGGAGACCTACCTGGAGCCGTTGAAGGAGGCGGGGGTGGACACCGTGGTGCTCGGCTGCACCCACTACCCGCTGCTCACCGGCGTGATCCAGCTGGTCATGGGTGACGACGTGACGCTGGTGTCCTCGGCGGAGGAGACCGCGAAGATGGTCTACCGCACCCTGAGCGACAACGACCTGCTCGCCGACCCCCACGCCGCTGACGGTGCAGGTGCCGCCGCCCCGGAGCTGACCTTCGAGTCCACCGGTGACCCGGCCCGTTTCGCGTCCCTGGCCTCGCGTTTCCTCGGCCCGTCGGTGGCCGGGGTCAGCCGGATCCCGGAGATGCTGCGGTAGCCGTCCGGCACCCGTCGGCGGCTGTCGGAGGCCTGGCTCATGGATCCACGGGGGTATCATGTAACAATGACGGGCATGGACATGACCATTCTGGGATGCTCCGGGAGTCTCTCCGCCCCCGGCAACCCCGCCTCCGGCTACCTGCTGCGGACGGCGGACGGGCGTCAGATCCTCATGGACGTCGGACCGGGCGTGCTGGCGCGCCTGCAGGAGCTGGGTAACCCCGGTGACGTGGACGTCGTCTTCTCCCACCTGCACCCGGACCACTGCTCGGACTTCCCGTCGCTGGTGGTGTGGCAGCGCTTCCACCCCACGCGTGCGGCGTCCGACCGCCACGTCCTGCTCGGCCCGTCGATCGCGGCACTGCACCTGGGGCGCGCCTCGGCGGACCACCCGTCGCAGGTCGACGACTTCTCCGACATCCTCGACGTGCACTCCTGGCGCGCGCCGGCGGCGCAGGACGCCCCGGTGGTCTTCGACGACACCTCCCGCGGCACCGTCTACCCGGGTCACCGCATCGGCTCGGCGACGTTGTACGCCGCCCCGGCGGTGCACCCGACCGAGTCGTACATGATCCGGGTGGAGGACCGGGACGGCTCCTCGCTGGTCTACAGCGGCGACACCGCCGCCACCGGGCACCTCGCCGCGCTGGCCGCGGGGGCGGACGTCCTGCTGTGCGAGGCGACGTGGGGCGAGCGCGACAACGGCGACAACCCGCCGCAGATGCACCTCTCCGGTGAGGAGGCCGGCCAGGCCGCCGCGGAGGCAGGGGTGGGACGCCTGGTCATCACCCACGTGCCGCCGTGGGGCGACGCGGAAGGTGCGCTGCGTGGGGCGCGGCGTTTCTACGACGGCCCGGTGGAGCTGGCCCGGCCCGACATGGAGCTGCACGTGGGTGACTAGACTCTCGTGGCATGAGTAACCCCGAGAACTTCACCCGTGCCGACGGTCGCGCCGTCGACCAGCTCAGGACCGTGCGCATCACCCGCGGTTTCACCACCAACCCCGCCGGCAGCGTGCTCGTCGAGTTCGGCGACACCCGCGTGATGTGCACCGCCAGCGTCTCCGAGGGCGTGCCCCGTTTCAAGCGCGACTCCGGCGAGGGCTGGCTGACCGCCGAGTACGCGATGCTGCCCTCCGCCACCGCCGAGCGCATGCAGCGCGAGTCGGTGAAGGGCAAGGTCAAGGGCCGGACGCAGGAGATCTCCCGGCTGGTGGGCCGCTCGCTGCGCGCCGCGGTCGACCTGCGCGCCCTGGGGGAGAACACCGTGAACATCGACTGCGACGTCCTGCAGGCCGACGGCGGTACCCGTACCGCCTCGATCACCGGTGCCTACGTGGCGCTGGCGGACGCCCTGGCGGTGCTGCAGAAGCGCGGCGTGGTCCCCGGTGAGCCGCTGCTCGACCCGGTCGCCGCGGTGTCGGTCGGCGTGATCGACGGTGTCGGCTGCCTGGACCTGCCCTACGAGGAGGACAGCCGGGCGGACGTGGACATGAACGTGGTCATGAACGAGGAGGGCCACTTCGTGGAGATCCAGGGCACCGGCGAGAACTCCGAGTTCAGCCGTGACGAGCTCAACGTGCTGCTCGACCTCGCCGAGGGCGGGCTGCGCGACCTGACCGCCCTGCAGCGCAAGGCGCTGGACGCCGAGCTGGGTCAGGCGGTCACCCTGTGAGTGGGGGAGAGCACGTGCAGCCCCTGAAGGTTCTCGTCGCCTCGCGCAACGCCAAGAAGCTCGCCGAGCTGCACCGCGTGCTCGAGGCCGCCGGTGTCGACGGCGTGGAGCTGCTGAGCCTGCGCGACGTCGCCGAGTACCCCGAGACCCCGGAGACCGGTGCGACCTTCGAGGACAATGCCCTGATCAAGGCGCGTGACGGGGTGCGTTACGCCGGCCTGCCGACCGTCGCCGACGACTCGGGCCTGTGCGTCGACGCGCTCAACGGCATGCCCGGGGTGCTCTCGGCGCGTTGGTCGGGTGACCATGACACCGGCGACGGGGACGTGGACGCCGCCAACAACCGGCTGCTGCTCGCGCAGACCGCCGACGTGCCGGACGAGCGCCGCGGCGCCGGTTTCGTCTCCGCCTGCGCCCTGGCGGTCCCGGAGGACATGGCAGGACGCCTCGGCGGCGAGCAGGAGCTCACCGTGCGCGGCGTCTGGCGCGGCAGCCTGCTGCGCGAGCCCCGCGGTGACAACGGCTTCGGCTACGACCCGCTGTTCTCCCCGGACGAGGAGCCGCAGCTGTCCTCCGCACAGCTCGACCCGCGGCGTAAGGACGAACTGTCCCACCGTGGCCGCGCCCTGGCAGAGCTCGTGCCGTTCCTCACGGCGTTGCGCGGCTGAGACGGTAGGGTGGTGGGAGGAAAAACAACTCCCACCGGCACCGCAGAGTCGGTGACCGTCCCGGAAGGACCAGTGAGACCGTGCCCGTGACCGTCGAACCCGCTGACATCGTGGCAGGGACAACGCTTGACCGGGATTGGCTCACCAGCCTGTACAAGGAGTTCCACCGGCGTCCGGAGCTCTCCGGCGCCGAGGAGTGGACCGCAGCGCGTATCAGCGAGGAACTCGGCCGCTTCGCCGACTGGGAGGTCACCACCGGCATCGGCGGGTACGGCATCACCGCCGTGCTGCGCAACGGGGAGGGGCCCACGGTGCTCTTCCGCGCCGACTTCGACGGCCTGCCCGTCGCCGAGACCACCGGCGTGGACTACGCCTCCACCCACTCCCAGTTGGACGCACAGGGCCAGCGCGTGCCCACGATGCACGCCTGCGGGCACGACGCACACACCTCCAGCGCCCTGGGGGCCATGTCGATCATCGACGCCTCGCGCGACAAGTGGTCCGGCACGGTGGTCTTCCTGTTCCAGCCCGCCGAGGAGGCGTCGATCGGCGCGCACGGCATGGTGAACGACGGGCTTCGTTCGATCATCCCGCGCCCCGACGTGTGCCTGGGCCAGCACGTGGTGCCCGGCCCGTCCGGCCAGGTGTACTCCGCGCCGGGGCCGGTGCTGACCAGTTCCACGACGATCGAGATCACCCTGTTCGGACGCGGCGCACACGCCTCGATGCCGCACCGGGCGGTGGATCCGGTGGTGCTGGCCGCCTCGGTGGTGATGAAGCTGCAGACCGTGGTCTCCCGCGAATTGCCTCCGGGCAAGTTCGCGGTGGTCACCGTGGCCTCGGTGGAGGCGGGCAAGGCGAACAACGTGATCCCGGACTCCGCGCGTATCGCGTTGAGCTGCCGGTTCTACGAGGAGTCGGTGCGGACCCGGGCGGTGGACGCGATCAAGAGGATCGTGCGTGCCGAGGCCGCCGCGGCCGGCTGTGAGCGTGAGCCGGAGTTCAAGTTCCTCGGCCTGCTCGCCGCCACGGACAACGACAGCACCGCCTACGCGGTGGTGCGTCCGCACTTCGACAGTTTCTTCGGTGAGCAGTCCCACGAGATGGAGCCGTGGACGGCCTCGGAGGACTTCTCGGTGATCCCGCGGGCGTTCAACGCCCCGTACCTGTTCTGGACGGTGGGGATCACGCCGTTGAAGCAGTGGCGCCGTGCCGAGGCTGCCGACCGGCTGGACATCGACATCCCCTCGAACCACAACCCGGGGTTCCTGCCGGACATCACCACGCTGCCGGTGACCACGCAGGCCGCCGCGCTGGCGGTGCTGGGCTGCCTGACCCACCGGTGGCCGGACGCCCCGGCGGGCTGGTCGCCGGACGCGGGCACGGGGACCGGCGACATCGACGCCGCCGCGGTGCGTCGGGCGAAGGTGGAGACCTCGCAGGCCGACTGAGTGGGGACGGTGTGTGGCCGGGGGACTGTCAGCTGTCGAGGCCGAAGGCCTCCACGACCTCATTGCGGCGACGCTTCTCCAGCACGAAGGAGAGCACCGGGATCACGCCGGCGAGGATCGTGGTGACCCACTTGCTCGGCGCCCACCGTGCCTTGATGCCCAGGTCCAGGCATGTCGCGCAGTAGGCGAGGAAGACCCATCCGTGCACGGCTGCCACGATGAAGAACCAGCCCGGCGCCTCGATGTCCATCGGGGGGAAGATCACGTACTTGAGGAGCATTTCCACACAGAGCACGAGGAGCAGTACACCGGTGATGTAGGCGAGCACGGAGTAGCGCGTCAGTGCGCCCTTGACCCGGCGTTTACGCTCCGGGGTGACCTGGGGTGCGGGGGTGGAGGTGGTCATCGAGGTTCGTGGTCCGTTCCTGCTGTGTCGTCGGTCGTTTCGGTGCTCCCGCGGGCCTGCCGGGCCCGGCGTCGACGGTCGTCGACGAGCGGTGCGTCCTGCGCGGTCGTCGCGCGGGAGGGGAGGAGGTCGCTGGGGATCTCACGCGGCGCGGACTCCGGGGTCTCCTCCGGGATCGCCGGACTGGCGTTGCCCTCCGCGCGGTCGCGCTCGTACTCCATGTACTTGCGGTAGGCGAAGATGAAGAACAGGCCGAAGATCGGCCACTGCAGGGCGTAGCCCAGGTTCTGGTAGGAGCCGTCGCCGCTGGACCAACGCCCCCACTGCCACCAGGCGAGGCAGAGCGTGGCGACCACCGCAAGGGCCAGGAAGACCAGCTGGACGACACGGACCCGCAGCGACTGCGGCTGCCGAGGTCCGGGGGACGTCGAGGTGTTCGCTGATCCGGTGGTGTCGTCTGGCACGGGTTCAAGGGTACCCCTGGCGGTGCTGCTACCATAACCCAGAGCAGCCGGTCCTTTCCGGCTGTGAGGACCACCACGTCGTGGCCCTCACCGCGCCCGTGGCGGAATTGGCAGACGCGCCAGGTTTAGGTCCTGGTGTCCTTGATGGATGTGGGGGTTCAAGTCCCCCCGGGCGCACGGCAGGGTGGGGTTGGGAATGCTCTGAGCAGGGGGGGGCGACCTACTTCGCCTTCCAGCTGTTTCCGCAGGACTGGCAGATGGCCATCTTCTGGTTGCTGAACTTTTGTCGCGTAGTGCCCTTGGACTTCTTCCACAACAGGTTGGAAGTGCCGAGTGTTACGAGCGCGGTGGTGGCCCTGGCCGCATTGTTCGTGTTGCCGAGGAATCCGGTGCCCTTGTGGGCGTTCCTGCCGCCGGTCTGGACCATCTGGACGGAAACATTCTCGGAGGTGCACTGGGGACAGTTCATGGTGTGGTACTTCTCTCTGCCGGGGGTTGCGAAGGGGAGCGCGGAGGCCGGGGTTCTTGCTTCAGCTCTGTGGCCGTAGTCGCCGTGGTCACCGTGCCAATCGACCGGCGCGCCATCTCCGTTTCACTTCAAAATGAATCGGACGTCCGGCTGGTTTTCGATATTGGCGCATACCCCCGGGGGTGTTGTGCGGCAATCCTTTGGTTTCCTCATGTAATGTTCTTCATGTGGAGACGTGATGACCTCCATCAACGATGATCAGCGATCATTCCCCTTTCGAGTGACGCACAGGGGGCCGGAATGACGGCCGCCTGTGCGTCACATGCGTGTGTGCGTGTGGGCGCGCCGCCGCGTCCGATCGCGGGGCCCGCAAAAGTGCTGGCAAAGGGGCTGGCCAGGGGGCGTTCTCAGGTGATATACTGCAGCGTCCGGCTCGACCGTCAGGGTGGTGCCATGCGGGGAACCGCGCGGCAGCAAACCACCGGGGGACGGTGGAGCGGGCAATCACAGGGGAACGTCCTTCATGTCACGTCCCGGGAGTCCAGCCGTAGAGCGCTTGCGGCGGCTTCCGACCGGACAGTCGCGTCCATTTCCCTGTAAGTAACTGCTAAGAACCCTGTATCTCAACACTGTCTCAGACACCTGTCGTCGACACATTTTCCGAAAGGAGTGACCATGCCCCGCACTTTCCGCACGCTGATCCACAACCTCACCGGACCGGCCTATGAACCGACCGAGCCCCACCACCCGACAGTTGCCGTCGAGTATGACGCGCTGTTCCAGCTGCCGCAGGGCGTGGAACACCCCTAGCCGCGGGAGCTCCCCGCGCCCCGGATGGTTGCGGTCAGAGCGCGCCGATCCATTCGGCACGGTCGGTCCCGGCCTCGAAGTTCTCCTGGAAGCTCAGCCGGTACTCACCGGGGTCGACGGGGCCGTCGAAGCAGATCGTCCCGTCCTCGCTCTGACCGGGGGCGACCTCGTCGAGCACGTGGACGGTCTCGTCGGAGACCGTCTGGGTGCGCGGATGCTGCTCCGGGTCGTAGAGCTTCCACGCCGCCAGTCCGCGCACGTTGAGCGGCTCGGTCTCGCTGGTGACCGTGAAGTTCACGTCCGCGCAGATCTGGTTCGACGGATCGCGTTCATACTCCCGCAGGTTGTCCACGGTGATGTCGGCCTTGTCGATGCTGATCGTCTCACCGATGCGCGGCAGGTCGGAGTCGATCCCGTCTCCGTCCCCGCTGTCCCCGTTGTCCTCTCCGTCCCCGCTGTCCCCGGCGCTGGCGGTGGACGAGCTTGTGGCACCGTCCCCGTCGTCGTCGCTGTTGTCGTCGTCCCCACCGCCGCAGGCGGCCAGGACGAGGGGTGCGGTGAGGACGAGGGCGGCGATGCTGCGGCGTCTGGTCATGGATCTCTCCTGGTGATCGTGCCGGTGGTTGCGACCGAATCTATAGCAGCTCCTACCGAACCTGCATCGGGATCGCGCTGACCAGCGCAATCGCCGGAAACGATGTTCACCCCGCGAAAACCACGGTCGTTTTCCTTGCGTTCCGGAAACAAGGGCACCCCCACCCAGGTAGCGTCAGTGCGGACCCGAGGGGAGCCCGAATGATCGAATTCTCACGCCGCACGTTCTTCGCCGGCCTCGCCGCGCTCGGGGGCACGGTGCTCTGGTCGTCGCACACCGCGACCGCCGGTACCGCCCAGGATCGTGCGCAGGGAGCACCGGACGCCGACCGACTCGCCGTGGGCCGCGGCATCGCCGACACCACCGGCGAGCCGCTGGGTGCGGGCATGGACGGCTACGCCGTGCAGGAGCAGACGAGCGTCGGCATCCGCCAACGCCTGTACTCCCGCGCCTTCATCTTCGACGACGGCACCAACCGGTTCTGCCACGTCACCGTGGACACCCCGCTGATGTTCCAGTCGGTGTTCCTGGAGGTCCTGCGCCGACTGCGCGCGGACTACGGCGACACCTACACCAGCGACAACGTGGTGGTTACCGCCACGCACACCCACGTCGCCCCCGGCGGACGGTCCGGCCACGCCATGGTCGACCTGGTCTCCCTGGGTTTTCGTCCGGTGACCTTCGAGGCACAGGTGGCGGGCATCGTGCGCTCGGTGCGCCGGGCACACGGCGACGTCGCCCCGGCCGAACTCACCCTCGTGCGCGGCCAGCTCGACGGTGTGGGGGAGAACCGCTCGAAGCAGGCCTTCGACCGCAACCCGCAGCAGGACAAGGAGGCCAACCCGGACGGGGTGGACCGCACCTCGGTGACCCTGCACGTCGCGCGCGCCGGCATCCCGGTGGGGCTGATCAACTGGTACTCGGTGCACGCCACGAGTTTCAGCCCGGAGATCCGCCACATCTCCGGCGACAACAAGGGCTTCGCCGCCTACAGCGTGGAGGACGCCGCGGGCGTGGACCACCGCGACGAGTCCGGGTTGGCGGCAGCGCCGTTCGTCGCGGCGTTCGCGCAGGGCGCGCCCGGGGACGTGACCCCGAACCACGGCCTGGTGCCGGAGTCCGGGCCCGGTGGCGCCGGGGTGCAGGGGCAGAAACGTTCGGTGGAGATCCTCGGCACCCGGCAGGCAGACGCCGCGCTGGACACCACGGGCCGCTTCGCCGGCATCCCCGGTGGGCTCGAGGGACGCACCCGGTGGGTGGACATGGACGCCGTCGACGTCGACGGGCGGTGGACGCCCGACGGACACCCGGGACGCACCGGCCCGGCGGTGCTCGGCGCGGCGTTCGCGGCGTCCAGCCAGGAGGACGGCGGCGGCCTCGACGTCGACATCGGGCTCGACGAGGCCGAACGCGGCGGGGCGCCGTGGGTGCGCCAGCTCAACGAGCTCGCCCCGGTCCCCGAGGACGTACGTGCCGTGCACGCCCCGAAGGACATGCTGCTGCCGATGGGCTACATCGACGGCATGATCCAGCAACGCCACATCTTCGGCGTGTGGCGTCTCGGCGGGCTGGTGCTGGTCTACCTCGGTTTCGAACCGACGGTGACCGCCGGGCTGCGCATCCGACGCACCGTCGCCGAGGCGATGGGGGTGCCGCAGGACAACGTGGTCGTTCAGGGCTACTCGTGCGGTTACGGCCACTACGTCACCACACCCGAGGAGTACCTGCAGCAGGACTACGAGGGCGGCGCGACCGCGTTCGGACGCCTGCAGCTGCCGGCGGTGCAACAGGTCGTGGACGCGCTGGCGACGGCGCTCGCGGCGGGGGAGGACGTGGCGTCCGGTGTCCCGGCCGGGGACCTGACCGGGGTGATACCGGACGGCCCGGCGGCCGTGGCGCTGCCGGACACCGCCGCGCCGGGCCGCGCCTTCGGTGACGTCCTGTCCGGCGGTGGGGACGTGTCCCTCGGGCAGACCGCCACGGTGCGTTTCGTGGGGGCGAACCCGAACAACGACCTGCGCCTGGAGGACGGCTACCTGCAGGTCGTGCGCGGCGGACCGGAAGGGATGGTCGTCGCGCACGACTCCTCCTGGTCGACGTTGCTGACCTTCGACAGGAGTGTCACCGAGACCACCACCACCGTGGAGTGGGACACCACCGGCGCCGAACGCGGCGAGCACCGGGTCGTCCTGCGCGGGGACTGGCGCGACGCCCGCGGCACCGTTCGGCCCTTCGAGGGCTCGGCGACGGTGCGCGTCGTGTAGTTACGTCAGAGCACGTCGCGTGCGATGCGGGCGACGTGCCCGGTGGCCTTCACGTTGTACTTGGCCATGCCGATCGTGCCGTCGGTGTTGACGAGGAACGTCGAGCGGATCACGCCCTGGACGATCTTGCCGTAGTTCTTCTTCTCACCGAAGGCGCCGTAGGCCGTCAGCGCGGTTTTCTCCGGGTCGGCGAGGAGCGGGAAGGTCAGCTCGTGGTCCTCGCGGAACTTCGTGAGCTTCTCCACGGTGTCCGGGGAGATGCCCAGGACGTCGATGCCGGCGTCGTTGAGTTCGGTGAGCGAGTCGCGGAAGTCGCAGGCCTCGGTGGTGCAGCCCGGGGTGTTCGCCCGCGGGTAGAAGTAGACGATGACCTGGCGTCCGCGGTAGTCGGAGAGGCTGACCTGGTTGCCGCGGTCGTCGGTGAGGGTGAAGTCCGGGGCGGCGTCGCCGACCTCCAGGACGGTGCGGGCGGGGGCTTCGGAGGGGTTCTCGGGAGTACTCATGGCATCCGAGTGTACGGCGGACGGCGCGGCTACGGCAGGGCCGCTGCACGGGTCGCTACGGCGACATCGGAGGGTTCTTCTGCACCGCACGCACCGGAGAACGTACAATTCAGGAACAATCTCTAAAAACCGTCATTCACGACCAGCAATGCAGGAGACTTCAGTGGCCCGCACCATCGACTCTATCCAGAGCGACATCGAACGCACCCGTGACCAGCTCGCGAGGACACTGGACGAGCTCAGCGTCCGCGCGGCTCCGAAGAACCTGGCGGACGAGGCGAAGACCCAGGCGTCGAACATCCTCGCCCAGCCGAAGGTCCAGCTCATCATCGGCGGCGTCGTGGCCGGGGTGGGCCTGGTCGTGGCCCTGACCGTGGTGGGCAAGCGCAACGAGAAGAAGCAGATCAAGGAAATCCAGCGCCTGCTGGCCGACGCCCGGTCCTGATTCTCATCCCCGCACCGCGCGACCCCCGCGAACCCCGCGAACCTCACGGGCCCCGGCGGATCTCCGGCACCAGGCGTGCCGTCGAGATCGCCGGGGTCTGCGCATGTGCGCTCGGCCTCGGGGCGCTGTGCACCCACCTGGGTGTGCCGGCGTCCTGGATCTTCGCCTTCCTGGTGTCCTTCGGCGTCTACGCGATCGTCTCCGACCGTCAGACGACGCCACCGACGCGGCTGATGCAGCCGGCGCAGGTCGTGATCGCCATGGTGTGCGTGGCGCCGCTGGTCGAGCTCGACGGTTCCACCGTGCTCGGCTACGTGGTTCCGACGCTCCTGGCGCTGACGATCACTCTGGCGGTGTGCGCGGCGGCGGCGTTCCTGCTGCACCGCTCCGGTGCCGCGAGTGCGGTGAGTTCGCTGCTCGCCACGCTGGCCGGCGGGGCGAGCGGGATGACGGTGCTCGCCGCGGAGCTGAAGGAGGACGTGCGTTTCGTCGTCCTCACGCAGTACCTGCGGTTGTCGCTGGTGGTGCTCACCCTGCCGGCATTCGTGCAGCTCTTCGCCGCCGGCTCGGCGGGCGGCGCGGGCGGTACGGCGGGGCAGGACGCCGCGGCGTCCGACACGGCGCCGTGGTGGTCCCCGGAGCTGCGTCCGGTCGTCGGCGCGTTGGTGATCTGGGCGATCGTGTGGCTGCTGGTGCGGCTCACCCGCCGGGTGGTGAAGGTGCCCGTGCCCTACCTGCTGGTGTCGATGCTGCTGACCTGGGTCGCCGGCGTGGCGGGGATCTCCGAGCAGTGGCTGCGGCCCGAGGGCCTGGTCCTGCTGTTCGCCTACGCGGTGATCGGGGTACAGGCCGGCGGCACGCTCACCAAGTCGGCGCTGCGCCAGTTCAGCCACAGCCTGCCGTTGATCCTCGCGGCGGTGGCGTCGATGATCCTCGGTGCCATCGTCGCCGCCCTGGTGATCGCCCAGGTCAGCGACGTCCCGATGCTGGACGCCTACCTGGCGACCGTGCCCGGGGGGATCTACGCTGTGCTCGCCTTCGCCCACGAGTCGGGGTCGGAGCCGATCGTCACGGTGGTGCAGGTGATGCGCACGCTGGCGATGCTCGTGATCGGTGCGTACCTGCCCACGGTCATCGGCTGGTGGGGCCGGCGGCACCGGAGCTGACCTGACCGGGTCTGACCTGAACTGGCGCGCCGCGATGGTAGTTTCAGGCCATGGGCTTCATCTGGAACTTCCTCGTCCGTGCCGTCGGCACCGCCCTGGGACTGTGGGTCGTGACCTACTTCGTCACCGGGGTCACCGTGACCGCCCCGTCGCAGCCGCTGGTCGGCGACGGGTCGAACGACCGGCTGTGGGTCTTCCTCGGCTGCGCGGCGGTGATCCTGCTGCTCAACATGACGGTGCGTCCGGTGCTGCGGCTGCTGGGCCTGCCGCTGACGATCCTCACCCTGGGGCTGTTCGCCCTGGTGATCAACGCCGGCGTCTTCCTCCTCGCCGAGATCCTGGCCCAGGCGGTCGGCCTGGGGCTCAACATCGACTCCTTCAGCGCGGCGTTCTGGGGCGCGATCATCATGGCGCTGGTCAGCTGGGTGCTCGGGCCCATCACCGGGATGCTGTCCGCCCGGCGCTGACTGTCTAGCTGCCGCGTTGCAGCGTCCGGGAGTCGCCGACCGTCGACCACCCGATCGCCGCGGCGACCAGCAGCACCCCGCTGAGTCCAAAGGCCCAGCCGAACCCGGCGGCGTCCACGACCATCCCGGCGAGCAGTGGGCCGAGGACCCCTCCGAGGTCCTGGAACATGGAGTAGCCGGCCACCGTCGACCCGCCGCGCTTCGTGCCCACGATGTCGGCGAGCACGGCCTGCTGCCCCGGGTTGACCAGCGCGGACCCTGCCCCGGCGACGAACATCGCCGCACAGGCCGGCGCGATGCCGGGGGAGAAGGGGAAGGCCACGTAGCCGACGGCGGTGACCAGCATGCCGAGCACCAGCATCGGTTTGCGTCCGACGGTGTCGCTCCAGCGTCCCGACGGCAGGATCAGCACCGCGTTTCCCGCCGCGTAGGCGGCCAACGCCCAGGCGGCGACGGCGGCGTCGCCGTGGAAGGCGGCGGCGACGAACAGGGGCACGATCGACACGCGCACACCGAAGGACGTCCACCCGAAGGCGAACACGGAGCCCAGCAGCACCCGGTACTGCGGGATCCCCAGCGACTCGGCGAAGGTCAGCGGAGTACGGGGACTGTCGTCGGCGTGCACACCGGCCAGCGTGGAGCCGCGCAACGCGACCCACACCACCGTCGCGGCGACGACGAGCATGCCGAAATAGAAGACGAACGGGGCGCGCAGTCCGAACCCGGCGACGAGGGCGCCGAACACCGGGCCCATGAGGTTGCCGAGCAGGAAGCCGGCGGCGTTGATGCTGGACACCCGCCCACGGGCGTCCACCGGGCTGACCTTGATCAGCAGGGCCGTCGCTGCGACGGTGAACATGATCGAGCCCAGGCCGCCGAGCCCGCGCAGGATGAGCAGCTGGGTGTAGTTCGCCGCCAGGGCGCAGGCGCCGGTGGACGCGGCGACGACGAGGATCCCGAGCGTGTAGGTGCGCCGCTCGCCGAGACGTACGACGACGCGCCCCGCCAGCGGTGCGCCGATGAGCCGCATGAGCGCGAAGGCACTGACGATGCCGGACGCCGCGGCGTTCGAGACGCCGAACGCGTGCGCGTACTGGGGGATCGCGGGGGCGACGACGCCGTACCCGAGGGCGACGGCGAAGGCGCCTGCGACGAGTGCCCACACCTCGACGGGCAGCGGCGTGCGGTTTCTTCTGTTGACCATGACTGGGCACTGATACTACGAGGTGGTGCGGCGGCGTGCTCGGGTGCCTCCCGGGTTGCGGCGGTGCCCGAGGGGCCAAGATCGAGCGTGGGATGTCTGAACACCCGTGTTCAACGATCCCACGCTCGATCTTTGCCCCTGTCTCCGTCGGGGACGGGTACCAAGTTGGACCTGGGAGCGTTGAGTCGGCCAACTCAGAGCTCCCAGGTCCAACTTGGTACCCCACCGGCCGTTCGTCGCCGACTGTGGGGGAGGGGCAGCGCGGGAATTGGGCGCGGCATGACGAAACCCCAGGTAGACTCTGGTCGGTGACCGTGTCTACCTGGGGTAGGTGGTGCGTCATCAGGGACTTGAACCCCGAACCCGCTGATTAAGAGTCAGCTGCTCTGCCAATTGAGCTAATGACGCATGTACTTCGGAGCGGATGTCCCGTCCTCGGCAACGAGGAAAACTATAGCTCCACGCCGATTCTCTGGCAAATCTGCAGGTAGGGCGGCGAAACGGTGTCGGCGGGGCGCTGGCGTGCAGTTGGTGGCCAGGTGAGGGCCGGGACCGCGGGTGCGTAGGGCAGAAGGATGCACCCGCGCTGGCTGTTCGCCGAGAGTCTTCCGCGGGTCTTCCGAGAGTTCCCCGGGAGGTGTCCGGAGGGTCGCCGAGAGGTCGGTGAGGCTGGGTAACGATTAGGACACAATCTTGCCGCGGCGGCGGTTTTCGTTACTTTCGCAGCACAGTGCAGACGTAAGATGACCTTCTAGACGCGGCCCGACCCTCACCTCGCCGGGCGCGGACGGGCTTCCGTGCTTCATCCGCGCCGCAGCCGTCGAAGACGACTTCACCACGACATTTCATCACCCCGGGGAGAGCTTCCGCCGGGGCGGAAAGAGACTGTAGACACCATGCACTTCCGATTCGGCCGTACGGGCCGAGTTATTCGCACCGTCGTGGCGGCGACCGCCGCCACCGCGCTGCTGACCACCGCAGCCTGCACCATCGACGGTGATGACGACACCGACACCGACCAGGTCGCTCAGAGCGGGACGTCCGACGACGAGGACGACGCCGTCGAACTCACCGCCAACGTCGAGGACGAGGACACCGGCGTCAAGGTCGATGAACCCGTCACCGTGCAGGACGACGAGGGCATCGACTCCGTCACCCTGACCGACGGCTACGGCAACGAGGTCGAGGGGTCCTTCAACGAGGACGAGACGGAGTGGACCTCGGACGGCAAGCTGGAGTACTCCAGCACCTACTCGCTCGAGGCGAAGGCCGGCGACGAGAACCTGTCGACGTCCTTCACGACCTTCAGCCCGGATCTGCTGACCAACGCCTCGCTCGCCCCGCTGGACGGGTCGACGGTCGGCGTGGGCCAGTCCATCGCGCTGCGATTCGACGAGGCCCCGGGTGACCGTCAGGCGGTCGAGGACGCGATCTCGATCCAGACGGAGCCGAAGGTGGAGGGCGCGTTCTACTGGATCACCTCCAACGAGGTGCGCTGGCGCCCGGAGGAGTACTGGCAGGCCGGCACCGAGGTCACGGTGGACGCGGACCTGGTGGGCAAGGACCTCGGCGGCATGTACGGCGAGGTCGACCGCGAGGCGTCCTTCACCATCGGTGACGACGTGCGCGCCGTGGCCGACAACGACACGAAGATGGTCACGGTGACCCGCAACGGCGAGGTCGTCAAGACGATGCCGACGTCGATGGGCATGCCCGGTCACGAGACCCCTGAGGGGATCTACCAGATCGGTGACCAGTTCGAGTCGTTGACGATGGACTCGCAGACCTTCGGTCTGGCGCTGGACGCCGGCGGTTACGTCACCGACGTGCAGTACGCCACGCAGATGTCCTACTCGGGCATCTACTTCCACGCGGCCCCCTGGTCGGTCTACGCCCAGGGCAACACGAACACCTCCCACGGCTGCCTGAACCTCTCGGTCGAGGATGCGCAGTGGGTGTACGAGAACCTCAAGCGCGGCGACATCACCGAGGTGCGGGGCACCGGCGGCGGCACGCTCGAGGGGTACGACGGCCTGGGTGACTGGAACATCCCCTGGTCGACCTGGTCCGCCGGCAACGCCGACGAGTAGGACGCAGGAGGTAGGACGCACCGCGGTGCGTCCTACAGGGGCGGCTGCCCGGTGGGGAAGCGGTAGAACTGGTGGCTGCGGAACATCAGGGGGGACGGTGCGGCGACGTCGGCGCAGGCGGGGGCCTCGCCCTGGCCGTCCGCACCGCGGATCACGTCGGTGACCTCCGCGGCGATCAGCGTCGCCTCGCCCAGCCGGATGGTGTCGACGGTGCGCGCGCGCATCACCGCCAGTGCGTCCTTCAGCATCGGTTCGCCGTGCGGGGCGGTGGACCAGCGCTGGTCCACGGTGAAGCGGCGGCCGTCGTAGCGGGAGAACTCGTAGGCGAGGTCGGCCTGCTCCTCGCTGAGGAAGTGGATCAGGTAGGAGTCGGCGGTGAGGATCGCCCCGGCGCTGCCGTCGCGCTTGGCCAGGGAGAACGCCACGGCCAGCGGGTCGACGGACAGGGAGGCGAGGCTGGAGACGGTCAGGCCCACGTCCTGCCCGTCGACGTGCGCGGTGACCAGCGCGACACCGGTGGGGTGGCGTCGGAACGCCGTGCGGAAACGGGCGGCGACGGAGTCGGGCTCAGGTGAGGACATGGTGACCAACCTACCGGTCTGGGACGGGGCGGGGACGGAGTGGGGACGGGGCTGGAAGCGCGTCAGGCCATGAACTTCTTCATGTCCGCCAGCACCCGGTCGGCGGCGACGACGGAGGCGTTGATGAACCACGGGTCCACGTCGACCTCGAAGGCGTGCCCGTCCTGCACCGCGGGCAGGCGCCGCCAGGAGTCGCTGTCGAGGATGTCGGTGGTGCCGCCGGGGAAGCTGTAGAACAGCCAGTCGGCGTCGAGGTCGCCGGCGTTCTCCTGGGCCAGCGGCCGGCTGGCGTTGTCGTCGAAGCGCTGGTTCTCCGGGCGGGTCAGTCCGGCGTCCTCGGCGACGATGCTGGCCAGCGCGAGGGTGCCGAAGTACATGTACTGGTCGCCCTTGGCGCGGGTCAGCGAGATCGTGTCGCTGGTGCCGCGCTGCTCGCCCCACTCCTGCGCCCGCGCCTCGTAGTCGCGCAGCAGTTCGTCGGCCTTGTCGCGGTAGCCGAGGGCGTCGCCGACGATGCCGAGGTCGGTCTTGAACCACTCGGAGCCGCCGTTGGTCTGCACCACGGTGCCGATGGAGGCGAGCTGGTCGTTGAGCTCCTGCGGGTTGCGCTTGTTCGACAGGATGAGGTCGGGCTTCAGTGTGGCGACCATCTCGAGGTCGGGGTCCATGCGCTCACCGACGATCTCGATGGAGTCCAGGTCGAAGTCGTCGTCGAAGACGTCGCGGATGTACTGGGGGATTCCGCGGCTGTCCGTGGCGTCCGACACCGCGACGGCGAGGCCGACGGGCAGCACGCCCATGGCCAGGCAGTGGTCCAGGTGTCCGGTCGACAGGGCGACCACGCGCGAGGGGTGCTCGCCGGACGTTCCCTGCGCCGCGCCGGACGCTGCGGCGTCGCCTCCGTCCCCGCCGGAACCGCCGTCGGACGAGGCGCAGGCGGCGGCGAAGGACGCCATGGCAAGGGTCACGGCGCCGCCGAGGAAGGCACGGCGGGGGAGGGTGCGGGAGGACGTCAGAATCTGGGGCATGAGCAGTAGGCTACGCTCGCCTAAGTACCTGTAGGAACGGTATTAGCTGGTGTTTTCACTGAGAAGTACCGTGTACCGCGCGCACTACAGGGCACTACCCGTCGAACAGTGCGGTTCCCCAGTCGGCGCCGTCGTCGCCCAACCCCGGCGGGCAGGCGAAGATCGCCTTGGACTCGTAACGCACGTACTCGTTCATCTTGTCCTTGTGCGCCAGCGCCATCTGCACCGGCGTGAAGTCCACCGACGGACGTGCCACGTAGGCGATGAAGAACAGGCCGCTGGACAGGTGGCCGAAGGAGTCCGAGCCCTCGATGAAGTTGTAGGCCCGGCGCAGCATGCGCGCCCCGTCGTTGTTGTCGGGGTGGGCGAGGAACACGTGCGAGTCGTGGGGGATCGCCGGGCCACCGGTGCCCAGGTACAGGTCGAAGGGTACGTCGTCGAACTCGTCGGTGGTGCCCAGCGGTGCCCCGGAGCCCTTGTAGCGGGCGAAGGTGTGCTGCTGGTCGTCGAGGATCTGCCGGTCCCAGACCTCCAGCAGCATGCGGATACGCCGCACGCACATGTACGACCCGCCGTCCATCCAGGAGCCCTTGCCGGGCTCCGCCGGGCACCACACGTGGGTGTCCAGGTCGTCGGTCTCGTCGGCCAGGATGTTGCGGGTGCCGTCCTTGAACCCGAAGAGGTTGCGCGGTGTGGTCTCGTCCACGGTGGTCTTCGACGCCCGCCCGTAGCCGAGCTGCGACCAGCGGACCTCCACCACGCCGGAGCCGGCTCGGGTGAGGTTGCGTACGGCGTGCACGGCGACCTGCGGATCGTCGGCGCAGGCCTGGATCACGATGTCGCCGTCGCACAGTTCCTCGACGAGCTGGTCGCCGGGGAACTTCGGCAGGGCGGTGAGTTCGTCCGGCCGCCGGTCGGACAGGCCGAAGCGGTCGTCGAACAGCGAGGGGCCGAAGCCGATCGTCACGGTGAGGTTCGCCGCGGTCAGGCCGAGCGCCTCGCCGGTGTCGGACGGCACGGTCACGCCGGAGGGGTCGTCGGAGGGGGTGTCCGCCGAGGTGTCGCTCAGCGCCCCGCCCTCGGTGGTCTCCAGGCCTTCTGCCATACGCTCGGCCATCGCCGTCCACTCGCTCAGGAGGTCGCGCAGGTCCTCGCGGTCGGTGGTGACCACGTCGAAGGCGACGATGTGCAGGTGCTCCTGCTGCGCGGTGGTGATCCCGGCCTGGTGGACGTCGCGGAAGGGCACGGTGTGCTCACCGCCGCTGCCGCCGGCACTGCCGGCACTGCCGTCGGTCGAGCAGGAGCTCAACGCCAGGCCTCCCGCGCCGGCGGCACCCACGCCGGCCGCGCCGAGACCGAGGCCGGTCAGGAACGTCCGGCGGGAGAACGGGTGTGACGACCGGGATCCACTCACTGCGAGATGACCTCGGCGACCTTGGAGACCTGCTCGGTCAGCCGGTCGATGCCGGCGGAGAGCTCCTTGCGGTCCTTCTCGTTGACGGTGTCGTAGGAGACGAACCCGTCGCCCTCGCGGAAGGCGTCGAGCTGGGCCTGGACCTTGTCGACGTTGTCGTTGATCTCGGCGAGAAGGTCGGCGTCGCGGTCGTCGATGGCGTTCTCCAACGAGGCGATGGCGGCCTTCGAGCCGTCCAGGTTGGCCTGGAAGTCCCACAGGTCGGTGTGCGAGAAGATGTCCTCCTCGCCGGTGATCTTCGAGGTGGAGATCTCGTCCAGCAGGCCCTGGGCGCCGGTGGCGATCTGCACGGGCTGCACGGAGAAGTCGGACGCGGCGACGCCGTCGACGAGCTCGGCGATGTCGTCGACCAGCTGCTGGGCGTCCTGCTTGGTCTTGTCGGTGATCTTGCCGTCCTCCCAGAGCTGCTTCTCGATGGCGTGGAAACCGGTCCACTCCTGGCCGTCCTCCAGGTCCGCCTCGCGCAGGTCGATGCGCGGGTCGAGGTCGTCGGGGAAGGACTCGGCGATCGGCTCGATGCGCTCGTAGTAGGTGCGCGTCGGGGCGAAGAGCTCCTTGGCGGTGTCGACGTCGTCGTCCTCGATGGCCTGGGCGAAGGTGTCCACCGACTCCTGCAGTGCGGTGGTCTGCGAGCGGACGTAGCGCAGGTAGCCGTCCACCGCGGCGGTGAGCTGGTCGTCGCCCTCGGCCTGGGACACCGCGTCGCCGGTGACCTCGAAGTCGTGGGAGACGCCCTCGCCGACCATGCCGGGCTTGCAGGTCACCTGGTAGGTGCCGGCCTCGGGGATCTCGACGTGCAGGGTACGCGCGGCGCCGGGGCCGATGTTCTCCACCTCGCCGAGCACCCGGCCGCCGTCGGTGTAGACGTAGAACTCGGTGATCTTCGACCCGTCGTTGGCGATGTCGAAGGCGTTGTTGCCGGTGGTGCCCTCGTAGGAGTCGACGTCGCAGGAGTCGTCGGTGGCGGTGACGGTGTACGCCGTGGCGGAGTCGTCCTTGTCCGCGCAGGCCACCATCGACAGGGGCAGCGCCAGGACGACGGGGACGGCGAGGGAGGCACGGGTGATCCGGGAGATCTTCATGAGACGGTGGCTTTCTGTGCGGAGGAGTCGGAGTCCGTCCGGGAGCGGGCGGGCCAGAAGAACGCGGGAAGTGCGATGAGCAGGAAGAGCAGCCAGCCGGTGAACGCCAGCACCGTGGGTTGGGGCACGATGTTGAACATGCCCTCCAGCAGCGAGGCGTACCAGGTGCCCGGGGTGAGCACACCGGAGATGTCGAAGGCGTGGTTCGACAGGCCCGGCAGGACGTTGGCCTCCTGCAGGTCGGTGATGCCGTAGCGCAGGATGCCGGCGGCCACGACGATCAGCAGTGCGCCGGTGACCTGGAAGAACACGCCGAGGTTGATGCGCAGGACGCCGAAGTACATCAGCACCCCCAGGACCACGGACACCCCGACGCCGGTCATCAGGCCGGCGAAGGGGACGCCGAAGGCGCGGGTGAAGGACTCGAAGACCAGCAACGCGGTCTCCAGGCCCTCGCGCGCGACGGCGACGAAGGCCACCGTGGCCACCGCCAGTGGCCCGACGGCGACCGCCCTGCCCATGCGGCCCTCGAGTTCGGCGGCGATGTCCCTGCTGGCGCCCTTCATCCAGACCACCAGTGCCACGGTGATCAGCGAGGCGATGCCGCCGATGAGTTCCTGGCCGACGGTGGTCAACGTCTTGGAGCCGAAGTTGATGACGAGGAAGATGCCGACGGTGAAGGCGAGGGCGGCGATGATGCCGGCCCACAACCAGGGGAACGAGCGGCGTTGCCCGGTCTTGTTCAGGTAGGCGGCGAGGATGATCACCACCATGGTGGCTTCCAGGCCTTCGCGCAGCCCGATCAGTGCGTTCGTGTAGAACATTGACGCGGATTTCTTGGGGGTCCGGTGGAGAGCTGTGAGCGGCTATGAGCGGGGCTGTCACCGCACTAACTTGGGTGAGGCTCACCATGCTCGCCGGACCCGATTCTGATGATAGGCCTGGTGCGGAAGGCTTGGGAAGTAATTTCTGCGCGTAGGGGCTATCTGGGGGTGGAGGCCTGTGACCGGTAGGTTCAGGCCTTGTCGCGCGGACGGTACAGCGTGGGGGAGAGACTGAAGGCGATGATCGTCGCGGTGACCGCGCCGGCGGCCATGATGCCGGCGAGCACCACGATCTGGAAGCGTCCTGCGTCCACGGGGCTCACGCCGCCGAAGATCGCGCCGACGAACGCGCCGGGCAGGGTGACCAGTCCGGTGGTCTTCGTCTGGTCGGTGGCGGGGATCAGGGCCTCCCGGATGGAGAAGCGGGCGATCTCCACGGTGGCCTGACGCGGGGTGGCGCCGAGGGCGAGCCAGGCCTCGACCTCGTCCCAGCGTTCCTCGGTGGCCTGGGCCAGACGCCGTCCGGCCAGCGTGGCGGTGGACATGGCCCCGCCGATGATGATCCCGCCGATGGCCAGGGCGTAGCGGGCGGAGAGTTCGATCGCGCCGGTGAGGAACACCACGGTGAGCACCACGCCCACCCCGGCGGCCATCGCCCCGGTGACCACGAGGAAACGGTACGGCGTCCAGCCGATGCGGTGGGTGCTGGTCGTGGCGGCGACGAAGAACATGACGACCAGGGCCAACCCCACCCACCGGGGGTCGGTGATGACCCCGGAGAGCACCACGCTGATCAGGGCCAGCTGGACCGTGCCGCGGCCCACGGCCACGGCGGTGCTCCAGCGGTGGCCCACCCCGGCCAGGGAGAGCACCGCCACGGCGACGGCCACCAGCACGGCCACGCCGAGCAGGCTGTGCCAGATCTCCGGGGTGAAGGTCATCGGGCCACTCAGAAGTAGTTCGCCAGGCGGCCGTACTCGGTCTCCAGCACGCGGACGTCGGTGCCGAAGATGTCGCTGAGCGTCTCGTCCTGGATGACCTCGTCGGGCGTGCCGAAGACGTTGACCTCGCCATTGGTCATCGCGCAGATGTGGTCGGCGTAGCGGGCGGCGAAGTTGATGTCGTGCAGCACGATGATCACCGTGCGGCCCAGTTCGTCGCAGGCCCGGCGCAGCTGCTTCATCATCTGCACGGAGTGCTTCATGTCCAGGTTGTTCAGCGGCTCGTCGAGCAGCACGTACTCGGTGTTCTGCGCGAGCACCATCGCCACGTAGGCACGCTGACGCTGACCGCCGGAGAGCTGGTCGAGGTAGCGGTTCTCGAACTCGCGGAGGTTGAGGAAGTCGATGGCCTCGGAGATGTACTTCTCGTCCTCCACGTTCAACCGCCCGTGGGAGTAGGGGTAGCGGCCGAAGCCGACCAGCTGGCGCACGGTGAGCCGGGTGACGAAGTGGTTCTCCTGGCGCAGGATCGACAGGCGCTTGGCGACCTCGCCGGACGCGGCGGAGGCGATGTCCATGCCGCCGACGGTGATGGTGCCGGTGTCCGGCTTCTGCAGGCGTCCGACCATGGTGAGCAGGGTGGACTTGCCGGCACCGTTGGGGCCGACCAGGGCGGTGACCCCGCCGGCCGGGATCTCGAGTGACACCGGGCCGATCGTGGTCTCGGTGCTGTAGGACTTGGAGACGTTGTCGATGGTGATCACAGGCGACCCTTTCGCATGATGAAGAACAGGAAGACGGTTCCGCCGACGAGCTCGATGATGATGGTCACGGCACCCTCGGCGTAGAAGAAGTTGCGCATGATGAAGTACGAGCCGATCAGCACGAGGTAGCCGACCAGGACGGCCACCGGGAGGATGAGGCGGTGGTCGTAGGTGTCGGTGAGCTGGTAGGCCAGCGTGGCCACGAGGAACCCGAGGAAGGTCATCGGGCCGACCATCGAGGTGGTCATCGCCATGAGGATCGCCACCAGCAGCAGCAGGATCATCAGCTCGCGCTTGTGGTTCAGGCCCAGGTTGCTGGCGGTGTCCTTGCCGAGGGCGATGACGTTCATCCGGCGGGAGCGCAGGAGCAGGATGAGGCAGGTCACCGCGACGACGGGGATGACGATCGGGAAGTTGTCGGTGTTGGCGTTGCTGATGTTGCCGAAGGTCCGGGCGGTGAGCACGTCGAACTCGTTGGGCTCCAGCAGGCGCTGCATGAAGGTCGACAGCGACCGCAGGCCACCGCCGATGACCACGCCGACCAGCAGCATCACGTGGATGTTGCCGAGCTTGCCGGACAGCAGCCAGCTGAACAGTGCCACGGCGAAGACGATCATCAGCAGCGACTGCAGGACGAACTGCCGGGCGCCGGTGAACGCGGCCAGACCCGCGGTGCCCAGGAAGAAGATCACGCCGGTCTGCACGGCGATGTACAGGGACTCGAAGCCCATGATCGACGGGGTGATGATCCGGTTGTTCGTCGCCGTGTGGAAGGCGACCGTGGCGAAGGCCTGGCAGACGGCGACGATGATCATCGTGATGATCGCGTCCGCGCGCATCCCGGCGATCTTCCAGTACCCCTGGGTGCCGAAGTCCATCGGGTTGCCGTAGCTCATGTGCGCGACGGTGAACCCGACGGCGGCCGCGGCCAGCACGCTGACCAGGATGATGTACCTGGTGCGCTGGCCAGGGTGCGAGAAGGGCCCGGAATGGCGTGCCGCCGAACGGACGTCGGACGCCTCGGCGGCGTCCGTGCCGGCCGCGGCACCGGTGTCGGCGCCGGCTGCGGCGCTGCCGGCGTCCGGCGCGGTTTTCTTCAGGACTGACTTCTTATCGCGCATAACGGCGGCTCCTCACCAGCAGGAAGACGAACACGACGGCGCCGAGGATGCCGAGGATCAGGGACACGGGCACCTCGAAGGGCATGATGACGGTGCGGGCGATGATGTCGCAGATGATCAGGATCCACATGCCGAGCATCGCCACCCAGGGCAGGTTCGAGCGCAGGTTGTCGCCACGGAACATCGAGACGATGTTGGGGACGATCAGGCCCAGGAAGGGCAGGTTGCCGACGACCACGGTGACCACCCCGGAGACCACGGCGATCATGAGGATGCCGAGGAACAGGACGCGCCGGTAGTTCAGGCCGACGTTGGTCGCGATGTCCTTGCCCAGGCCGGCCACGGTGAACCGGTCGGCGGCGATGAAGATGAGGACCAGGACCACCAGCACGATGAACAGGAGCTCGTAGCGTCCCCTGACCACGCCGGTGAAGCTGCCCGCGAACCAGATGCCCAGCTGCTGCAGCATGTCCGTCTTCAGTGCGACGTAGCTGGACACCGAGCCGACGACCGCGCCGAGCATGATGCCCACGATCGGCACGATCAGCGAGGACTTCAGCGTGACGCGCTGCAGGAACAGGAAGAACACGATCGTGCCGACCAGGGCGAAGATGATGGCACCGACCATGCGGGTGAGCAGGCTGGCACCGGGGATCATCACCATGGTGAGGATCAGGCCCAGGCCCGCCCACTCGGTGGTTCCCGTGGTGGTCGGTTCCACGAACTTGTTCTGGGTCAGCAGCTGCATGACCAGACCGCACATGGCCATCGCGGCACCGGCCAGTGCCAGCGCGATGGTGCGTGGCACGCGGGTGATGCCGAACATGTTCCACCCGTCCTCGGCGCCGCGGATGTCGTAGACCCCGATGAACAGGGAGCCGGCGATCAGCGCGAGGGTGAAGGCGATCCCGATGAGGATCGGCCAGGTGGTCCTCCACCAGGAGGCCTGCGGTGGCGGTGCCAGGGGAGGTGAGGCCTCCTCGGAGGCCGAGGACTGTGCGACGGTCATGGAGATCCTGTCTGTGGAGTGTCGCGGTACTGGTCACACCTGTGCGCCCGAGACGGGACGTCCCACGCAGTCACCTGCGGTGAGGATGTCCCGTTCCCGGGCGCGTGCTCGACCCGGAAGGGGCCGTGCGGTTCTAGCTTGGGGGACTACTCCGAGTCGTGAGCCTCGAAGGCGTCGGCGATGGAGTTGAGGACCTCGGTGTAGGCCTCGATGTCCTCGGTGGTGTAGAAGTCCTGCGGGAAGTAGACGATGTTGTCCTCTTCCACGGCGGTGACGTTCTGCAGCGCCTCGGAGTCGGCGATCAGCTCGGCGGCGGACTCGTAGTCGGCCTCGTCGCGGGCGGAGGTGCCGCCGTCGCGGTCCAGGACCAGGATCCAGTCCGGGTTGGACTGGGCGATGGCCTCGACGGAGATGTCGTCACCCTGGTGGTTGGACGAACCGTCGTGGTCGTAGGACGGGGTCAGGTCCAGCATGTCGAAGACCGGGCCGACGGAGCGGCCGGTGGACGGTGCGGAGTAGTTGATGTCGCCACCGGAGGTCAGCAGACCCATGACGGTCTCATCCGGGTTGTACGCGGCCTTGGCGCGGTCCTTGGCCTCGTCGAAGTCCTCGACCAGAGCCTCGGCCTCGTCCTCCTTCTCGAAGACCTCACCGATCAGGTTGGTGATCTCCTTGAGGGTGTCCTCCAGGGGCTGGTTGTCCTCGCCCTCGGCGTCCTGGCCGAAGCTCAGGTCGATGATCGGGGTGTCCGGCAGCAGCTCGGCCATCTCGTCGTACTGGCTGGAGTAACGGTAGCCGGTGATGATGAGGTCCGGCTCCGCGGCGACGAGCTCCTCGAGGTTCGGCTCGCGGTGTGAACCGGTGTCGTGGATATCTTCGTCGTCGTGGTACTTCTCGATGGTGTCCGGGATCAGGGTGACCGGTGCGGAGACCAGGTCGATGTCCCAGTCGGCGAGGACCTGGAAGATGCGGTTGTCGAAGGCCGCGACGCGCTCGGGGTCGGCGGGGATCTCGACCTCACCGCGCGCGTCGGTGACGGTGCGGGTGTCGGAGTCGCCGTTGTCGGACGAGCTGGAGTCGTCGTCGGACGAGCAGGCGGCGAGTGCTCCCATGGAGAGCACGGCGGTCATGGACACGGCCAGCGCTCGGCTGGACCTGCGTCGGAGGATGGTGCGCATTCGGCGGATTCCCTTTCTTTGTCGGCCCCGTGCCCCGGGGTCAACGTCAGAAGGACCCGGGGGCGAGGCTCGAACTCACTGAGCGAAACTCGTTCAGCGGCAGCGTATCCGAGGTGAACGTGATGCAGCAAAGTGCACCCTAAGCAGAAGATAGGTTCGGGTGGGTTACCCGGGCGGGTGTGTCCGCCCGTGCGTGGGGTGTGGAAAGTACTTATGCCGAGGTCAGCATAGGGTGTCGCCGAAGAAAGGGGGGTGGGTCCGCGCGGAGCTATCGGGGGTGAAAATGAGGGGGAGCTCCGACGGGTCGAAAAGGTGCCTTTGTAGTGCAGGTATGAACTGACGCTATGGGCACTACAGGCGCTACAGGGGTACCCCGGCGCCCGTCGGGGGCGGCGTCGCTACGGGCGCGACAGGCCCCAGGAGTCGGCGAGGATCTCCATGGCCCTCAGCGATCCCTCAGTCGACGGCGACTGGATCGCCACCATCAGTTCGTCGGCCTGCGCGGTGGCGGTGAAGCCCTCGAGGTACTCGCGTACCTGTTCGCCGGTTCCCACCGCGGAATACTTAAGCATCGACAAGATCTGGTCAGCCGCCGGCGAGGACATCAACAGGTCGAGGTCCTCCTCGGAGACCTTGCGTCCGCGCAGGGCCATGGTCTCCACGCGGGCACGGCGGACCTTCTCGCTCTGTGCCAGGGCCTCGGCCTCGGTGTCGGCGGTGGTCACGTTCACCGCGGCGATCACGTAGGGCTCCGGGTGCTCCTTCGACGGCTGGTAGGTCTGCCGGTAGACCGAGACGGCCTCCTTCAACGCGTCCGGGGCGAAGTGGGAGGCGAAGGAGTAGGGGATACCCAGCTGCGCGGCGAGCTTCGCGCCGAACAGGGAGGAGCCCAGGACGTACACCGGCACGTGGGTGTCGGTGCCCGGGATGGCCGTCACGCCCGGCACGCGCGAGCGTCCGGCGAGGTAGCCCTGCAGCTCGCGGACGTCCTCCGGGAAGGACTCGGCGGAGCGCGGGTCGCGACGCAGCGCCATCACCGTGCGCTGGTCGGTGCCGGGGGCGCGTCCCACTCCCAGGTCGATGCGGCCCGGGTAGAGCTCGGCGAGGGTGCCGTACTGTTCGGCGATGACAAGGGGGGAGTGGTTCGGCAGCATCACACCACCGGAACCCAGCCGGATGCTGTCGGTCTTCGCGGCGATGTGGGAGATGAGCACGGCCGGAGCGCTGGAGGCGATCGACGACATGTTGTGGTGCTCGGAGTACCAGATCCGGGAGTAGCCCAGACGTTCGGCGAGCTGTGCCTGCTCCACGGAACGCAGGAAGGCCTCCCGGGAGGTCTCGCCCTTGAAGACGGTCGCGAAGTCGATGAGGGAGAGGGGGACGTGCTTTTCGGTGTTGACGTCATGGTCGTTGGTTGTCATGTCCACGACCGTACGCCCCGGTTACCGGCCCCGGCGCAACCTGATTCCGATGACCACGGACAGGATCCCGAACAGCAGGCCGTACACGCCGAGCAGCCAGGCCAGGGCGACCAGACCGCCGGTGGGCTCGGCCAGGGCCAGGCCGCCGAGCAGCACACCGAAGATGATGTTGAGCAGGCCGGTGGCCAGGCTCCATCCTCCGGCGCGGGACGCGGTGCGGGCGATGCCGGTGATGACCAGGCCCAGCGCCATGATCCACAGCACGGCCAGGGCACCGATCACGGCGAAGGCAACGGGGAAGAGCAGGATGGCGACACCGGCCACGGCGGTGACCACGCCGGAGAACATGGTGAAGCCCCACGCGGCGGCGTGGGAGCGCTGCTGGAAGGCCAGCCCCATCGTGCTGACGCCGTCGACCACGAGCCACAGGCCGATGACGAGACCCACCACGGTGGCGGTGCCGATGGGGAAGACGAGCAGCGCCAGACCGATGACGATGCTCAACCCGCCTCTCCACAGCAGCATCCGTCCGCCGGTGTCGCGGAGGTGCCGGCCGAGGTGAGGGCCGGGTACAGCGTAAGAACACTCGGAGGTGTCCCCAGGACGGGTAATCATGGCGACCGATCGTAGACCCGTCCGTGGAGACCGCACAACTCCTATGACGGACGCTGTGACGGCCCTGTCAGCGTGTCCGTCGGTACGTCAGGCGTTTTCCTTGTTCGACCTGCGCAGACGGACGGAGAAGATGATCGAGGAGATACCCATGACGAGGGCGAAGACACCGGCCACGATCGCCAGGGTCCAGACGTTGTCTGCGGGGTTGGTCAGGGACAGCACCAGCAGGACGAGACCGAAGATGATGTTCAGGATGCCGGCGGTGATGGTCCAGCCGCTGCGCAGCGCCTTGGGGATGTTCAGCTGGGAGATGCCGCTGAACACCAGGCCGATGGCCATGAAGATCAGGATGAACATCGCGCTGACGAGGGCGAAGATGCCCGGGATGAACAGGATCGCCACGCCGGCGATCGCGGTGATGATCCCGGCGGTCAACGTCCAGCCCCAGGGGGCGTCGGCCTTCTTCAGGTCGAAGGCCTCACCGGCGGCGACGAGGCCGTCGACGATCATCCAGGCACCGACGAAGATGCTGAGCACGATCGCCGAGCCGAAGGGGAAGAAGATCAGCAGCAGGCCGATGATGACGCCGAAGATGCCGCGCCACAGCAGGTACTGGGCGCTGCGCTTGCGGATCTCGGTGAAGATGGGGCCGAAGGTCGGGGTAGTGGTCACGGCACTGTCGCTTTCCGTCGTGTTCGCGCAGTGAACGCGCAAGGTTGGTTACCGTGTCAATAGTAGCCAGGGGTGAACCTGTGCGCCGCTCACCTGTTGGCGTTCCACGCCGCCCATAAGCGCGCGTAGGGGCCGCCGGCGGCCACGAGGTCGTCGTGGGTGCCGTCCTCCTGCACCACACCGTGCTCCATGACCACCACCCGGTCGCACACGGCGGCCTGGGACAGCCGGTGGGCGATGACCACGCCGGTGCGTCCCTGCAGGGCCACGTCCGCCGCCCGGTCGAGCACCGCGGCCTGCGAGGAACCGGCCTCGGCGGTCGCCTCGTCGAGGATCACCAGGTCCGGGTCGGCGATGAGCAGGCGGGTCAGGGCGAGGTGCTGCTCCTGCGCCGCGCTGAGCGGGTGGCCCTGTGCGCCGAGAGGGGAGTCCAGACCGTCGGGGAGCTCCTCGAGGAGCCCGCCGGCACCGGTGCGGTGCAGGGCGTCGACGAGTGCGGCGTCGTCGCGGCCCGGTGCGGCGAGGGTGAGGTTGTCGCGCAGCGTGCCGGAGAACACGTGGGTCTCCTGGCTGACCAGCATGGTGTTCACCGGGGCGTCGACGCTGCCGGTGGTGGGACGGTGGATGCCGGCGATCAGGGCGGCCAGGGTGGTCTTGCCCGCCCCGGAGGTGCCCACCACCGCCACGCGTTGGCCGGCGGGGATGGTCAACGTCAGGTCGTGGAGGACCGGCGCGCCGTCCTGGTAGGCGAAGCTGACGGCGTCGAGGTGCACGCCGGACGCCGCGGACGCCGCAGCCGCCGCGGCTGCATCGTCCGGGACGTCCTGCGCCTCGGCACCGTCGGCACCGTCGGCGTCTTCCGCGAGGTCGGTGACGCCGATGACGCGCGCCAGGGACGCGGCGGCGGCCTGCAGCGTGTCGATCTCCATCATCAGTCCGCGCAGCGGGCCCTGCAGCCGCAGGAAGTACAGCACCGCGGTGGTCGCGGCACCGACGGTGACGGCGTTGGCGTCCACCAGCCCGTAGCCGGTGAACAGCACCACGCACACCGCGACGGCGAAGGACAGGTCGATGCGCCAGGTGAACATGGTCTGCACGGTGCGGGCGCGCAGCGCCCAGGTGGCCACCGCCCACGACGCCGTGGCCGTACGCACCCCGTGCCAGCCGGACAGGCGGTAGGCCAGCACCGTGTCCAGGCCCTTGAGCGCCGACAGCAGGTGGTGGGCTCGGGTGCCGAAGGCGGCGCGTTCGGCGGCGTACAGCGGCGGGGCCAGACGGATGTACCAGCGCAGCGACAGCCAGTACAGCGGCACGGCGACGAGGAACATCACCCCGAAACGCCAGTCCAGCAGGAACAGTCCCACCAGGGTCAGCCCGATGGTGAACACGGTGCGCGACAGCGAGGGCAGCACCTGTGACAGGGCCTCGGACACCTGGGCGACGTCGTCGCTGGCCCGGGAGATCAGGTCGCCGGTGCCGCTGCGTTCCACCCGTTCCTGCGGCAGACGCAGTGCGGTGGTCACCAGGCGTTCGCGCAGGGTGGCCAGCAGCCGCTCCAGGACGCGCGAGGCCAGCCACACCCCCAGCACGCTGAGTGCGGAGGCGGCGACGATGGCGACGGCGATCAGCGCGCCGTAGAGCCAGACGGGACGGTGGTCCCCGCCGTCGGAGATGTCGTCGACGATGGTGCCGAGCAGCGCGGGGGTGACCAGTTCCAGGGCGGCGGCCCCGGCGGAGATGACCGCGGCGAGGAGCAGCAGCCCGCGGCGTCCGGCCAGGGTCTGCCACACCGCGGTGACGCAGCGGCGACCGGTGGCGACCGGAAGACGGGTGGGGTTCGGGTCAGGGTTCGGCTCGCTCACAGTTCCACCACCCGGTCGCAGTGCGCCAACAGGGCGGGGGAGCCGGTGACGACGAGGGTCGTGCGTCCGGCCCGCACGGCACCGAGGCGTTCGGCGACGGTGTTCTCCGTGACGGCGTCGACGGCGGTGGTCGGGTCGTGCAGCACGAGCACCGGCGGGTCGGCGGCCAGGGCGCGTGCCAGGGCGACGCGTTGGCGTTGCCCGCCGGACAGCCGTGTGCCGCCCTCGCCGACGCGTGTGGCCAGCCCGTCGGGCATGGAGTCGATGATGTCGTCGCAGGACGCCGCGTGCAGTGCGCCGGGGATGCGGCCGGTGCTGGTGCCGCCGGTGCCGTGCGGGTCGAGGTTCTCCACGATGGTGCCGTCGAACAGGTCGGCGGCGTGCGGTGCGGTGAGCACGATCGTCCGGTAGTCCTCCACGGGCAGTGACGCCGCATCGGTGGTGGTGCCGTCCTGTTCCAGCAGGACGCCGTGCCCGTCACCGTGCCCGTCACCGTGCCCGTCATCGTGCGGGGCGCGCCCGTCGGCGAGCAGCGCGACGAGGTCGCGTCCTGCCGTGCCGTCGGCACGCACGCCGAGCAGTTCGCCGGGGGCCGCGCGCAGCACGGTCGCCCCGTCGACGAGGACCGCCAGGCCGGACGTGCCGGACGCATCGGACGCGCCGGGCGCTGTAGCGGCCGGGGCGTCCTGCGCGTGCTCGGTGGGGGTGCGCAGCAGCTCCAGCACGCGCTCGGCCGAGGCCACGCCGGTGGCCCAGATCGCCCCGGAGTTCGTCGGCAGCATCGTCAGCGGGCTGACCAGGAACTGGGTCACGCCGACGACCGCGACCAGTTCGCCCACGCTGAGCCGCCCGGTGAGGGCGAACCAGGCGGCGCACACGGTCAGCGCGGCGATGAAGACGCCGGTGACGGTGTTCATGGAGACCAGGAACAGCGCGCGCGACGTCCGGGCGCGCAACGCCCCGCCCAGGGCGGTGCGGCTGACCTCGGTGTAGCGGGCGGACGCCTCGTCCTCGGCGCGCAGCCCCTTGATCACCCGGTAGCCGGTGATGAGGTCCGTGGCGCGTCCCGTCGCGCCGGCGACGAGGGCCTGCTGCTCGCGGCTGCGGCGCTGCAGGGGGCGTCCGGCGGCGGTCATCAGCCACAGCATCAACGGGCCGCCGACGAGCACCGCCAGGCCCAGCGGCCAGGAGATCGTGAGCAGGAACACCGCCGAGGCCAGGATCGCGGCGATCTCGCCGACCGGGTAGATGCCCAACGCCATGGTGCCGGCCAGACGGAAGACGTCGCCGGTGGCCACCGACAGCATCGCCCCGCCGAGGCGGCGGTCCTTCATGCCCGCCGGGTCCAGCAGACGGTCGGTGACCTGCATGCGCAGCCGGTGCTGCACGGTCTGCATGCCGAAGAAGCCCAGGCGTCCGCCGAAGCGGAAGGTCAGCGACATCACGACCACGTCGAGCAGCAGCACCGCCGCCCAGAGCAGCAGCTGTCCCAGGTCACCGGCGGCGATGCCCCGGTCGATCGCCACGCCGGCGATGACCGGCAGCGCGGCCGCGGCGATGTTCGACACGATCAGCAGGCCACCGCCGGGGAGGGTGAACCGCTTGGCGCCGAGGATCACCCGCCAGGTGAAACGGGCGGGGGAGGGGTCGTCGTCGTAGACGACCGGGTCGGCGACGCGGGGACGCTGCGGCGCCTGCAGGAACAACGGCCAGCGGACGCCGAAGGCGTGGCTGCGCAGCGATTCGCCGTCGGAGGCGACCGGACGCTCGGTGGAGCGCTCGGCCGGGGCGGGGCGGGTCATGTGAGGGGGTTACTCCTTGATCCGGGGCGCGGAGTCGTGGGCAGGACCGTAGGTTAGCATGCCGTAAGTGAGCTTCACCTCACCTGCCGTGTCGTCGCTGCAGTCCGCACACCGCAAGACGGTAGTGTCCACGACATGGACCTGGTCGAGACGATAGAGGCGCGGCGCGGGAAGCTCTCACCCGCCGAGGACAAGGTGGCGGAGTTCATCGCGACGAATCCGCACAGCGTGGGGCACCATTCGGCCCTGCGACTCGCCGGCGCGGTGGGCGTCAGCGACGCCACCGTGGTGCGCACCGTGCGCAAACTTGGTTTCGCCGGGCTCGACGACCTGCGCGAACGGCTCGCCGAGGACCTGTCGCGGCGCGGACGCATGGGATCCTCGCTGCGCGACGGGGAGGTCGCCCAGGCCGTCCGACGCCGCGCCGACGGTGCCGACGCGCTGATGCAGCGCGTCGCCGAGGACGACCTCGTCGCCGCCGTCGCACTGATGGCGGACGCCACACGGATCGTCCTGGTCGGCTTCGGGCCTTCCCGGCACATCGCCGAGTACGCCGCGGCGCGGTGCCTGCGGGCCGGACTGCCGGCCGTGGCGATCGGCAGCACCGGGGTCGGTTTCGCCGACGAGCTCGCCACGGTGACCGCCGGCGACCTGGTGCTGATGCTCGCCTACGACGGCACCTCCGCGGAAGGCGACGTACTCTTCCACCGTGCCGGTGAGCTCGGGCTTTCTGTGGTGCAGCTGACCGAGGGGGCGCTGAGCGAGGACCCGCGCGCCACGGTGGCGCTGGGGATAGGACGCGGCGACCCCGAACTCAGCCCCAGCTACGTGCCCACGGTGGCGGTGCTGGAGGTGCTGGTCGTGGCGACGGCGGCGAAACGTCCCGAACAAAGTGAGCATGCCGGGGCGACGGTGGACCGCCTGCGCAGGGCGCTGGACCGGTGACGTGCTCAGTCGTCGGGGACGACGGTGGCGCCGGCGATCTCGACGGGGCCGGCGAGGCCGTCGGGACCGGTGCGGACGACCCCGAACCCGTACAGGCCGGTCGGGGAGCCCCGGGTGAAGCGGATCTCGGCGCCGGGCAGGGGGACCGTCGCGCCGGGTGGGTCGTCGCGGACGGGCAGGTCCAGGACCTCGGCGAGGCGGTGGGCGTCCTCGTGCGGGGCGTCGCTGCGGACCAGCAGGCAGCTGATGTCCGGGCCGGTGGTGCTGGGTTGTTCGGGACTCCCGCCCTGGGCCACGCGGTGATCGGCACGCATCCGGGCGATCGTGGCCCGTGGCGGGTCGTAGCTGATGAAGAAGGGGAACCAGGCGGGGGTGTCGGTGACGAAGACCTCGGTGAATCCGGCGTCCCTGTCCTCGAGGCGGATGTCGGCGACGTGGACGTCGTGACCGTTCTCCCGCAGCGAGGCGGCGGTGGCGTGGGCGTCGGGCACGTGGACGGCGAAGGCGGCCAGGCCCGGGGCTGAGGCGTCGAACACTGCGCGCAGCAGGCTCAGCGAATCACCGAACGGTGTGTCGGCGACGGCGTCCCAGTCCTCGACGACGGCGAGTTCGACGTAGCGTTCATCGTCGATCCCCCAGGCGGCGTTGCGGAACCCCGGCATCGTGAGTGCGGCGTGGGTGGGGAGCCCGACGGCGTCGTAGGCCTGCATCGTGGCGTCGAAGCTGTTGGTGGCGTGGGGACCGTTGGTGGCGTGGATGAGGTGGTCGAAGGAGAAGGACGGTTCGGGGTGGTCGGTCATTCGTCGGGTGCTCGCTTCCCGCGTCGGTGGTGTGGTGGTGGGGACGGTGAGGTGGTGAGGCGCGACTGAGGTAAGCCTGTCTACAGGCTACCGGGGACGGTGAGACGGTGTGGTGGGGACGGCACGGGCCGGGCGGAGGCGAATTCGCGGTTTTTCGTGACTCGCGGCACACGTCCGCTATCCTGTCCTCTGAGGTAGTTATCGTTTCAGAAGAGGCCCAAGTCACATGAGTTCCGTCGCACCTGCCGGGTATGTTTCCCGGTCACGTGGTCACCGCGAGGTCACCGCGCGACTTCTTACCTCATCGTCGACGGCGACGCGGGCGGGGTGCCAGGCCCCGTACGTCCCGTCAGGTGAACGGCACTCAGGCCGCCCGACAGTTGCTGCAGTACCGGGGATGCCGGACGCTAAGATCTTCGTGACGGAAGACGGCGACCGCAGGAAAGAACCGTGTGCGGCAGTTCCACAACTCACCAGCGCTATTGACGAGCGAAAGCAGTAGGAGACTACACAATGTCCAACGACGACCAGGCCCAGCCCATCAAGCTGGACCCACAAGTCGCCCAGGCCCCCGGTGCGCCTTCCGCGCCGTCGGCCCCGGCATCGCCCGCCGCTCCGGCTACTCCCGCTGAACCGGAGACCACTGCTGCGGCTGAGGCGCCGTCCGCCCCGGCAGCACCTGAGGCCCCTGCCGCACCTGCGGCTCCTGCGGCTCCTGCCGCAGAGGAGGCCCCGTCAGCTCCCTCCGAGCCGGCGTCCCCCGGTGCTCCGATGAAGCTCTCTGCACCCGGTGCTCCGGGTGCTCCGGGTGCGCCCAGCGCTCCGGCAGCACCTGCTGCGCCCTCCGCTCCGGCTGCGCCTTCCGCGCCTGCGGCCCCGGCAGCACCTGGCGCCCCGGCTGCTCCCTCGGCCCCTGCTGCCCCCGGTGCTCCGGGTGCGCCGTCGGCTCCTGCTGCGCCAGGCGCCCCGTCGGCTCCTGCGGCTCCCGGTGCCCCTGGCGCACCGTCTGCACCTGCAGCTCCGGGCGCTCCCTCGGCACCCGGTGCCCCTGGCGCCCCGTCGGCTCCTGCGGCTCCCGGCGCTCCGGGCGCTCCCTCTGCACCCAGTGCCCCTGGCGCACCGTCTGCACCTGCTGCTCCCGGTGCTCCGGCGAGCCCCGGTGCTCCCGGTGCTCCGGCAAGCCCGGGTGCTCCTGGTGCCCCGGCAAGCCCCGGTGCCCCCGGTGCTCCGGCGACCCCGGGCGCGGCCGCTGCCAAGCCGAAGGCTGGTGGCACCGCGACCAAGGAGAAGCCGAAGAAGAAGCGCGAGCCGGTCATGATCGGCGAGAAGTCCCTCGGACAGTGGGGCAAGCTTGCCGGCATCGGCCTGGCCGGCGCCGCCGTCTTGGCTGCCGTGGTCATCCTCGGCGCACGCTGGTTCACCGGACTCGACGCCGTCTCCAGTTGGATGGAGCGCTACCCCGGTGAGTACCACCTGCCCGACTTCGTCGACGACGGATTCCCCGCCTGGGCCCGCTGGAGCCACTTCCTGAACTTCTTCTTCATGGCGATGATCATCCAGTCCGGTCTGCGCGTGCGTCAGCAGCAGAAGCCGCCGGCGGTCTGGCAGCCGAAGAAGGGTGGCAAGAAGATCAGCATCCACCTGTGGCTGCACACCTCCCTCGACGTGCTGTGGATGGTCAACGGCCTGGCGTTCATCGTCATGCTGTTCGTCTCCGGCCACTGGGCCAGGATCGTGCCCACCAGCTGGGAGGTCTTCCCCAACGCGCTGTCGTCGATGCTGCAGTACGCCTCGATGCAGTGGCCCGCGGAGAACGGCTGGGTCAACTACAACAGCCTGCAGCAGATCATGTACTTCCTGGTCGTGTTCATCGCCGCCCCGCTGGCGATCATCTCCGGTCTGCGCATGAGCGAATGGTGGCCGAAGAACGCCACCAAGCTCAACAAGATCTACCCCGCCCCGGTGGCACGCAAGATCCACTTCCCGACGATGCTCTTCTTCGTCCTGTTCATCGTCGCCCACGTCTTCCTGGTGTTCGCCACCGGTATGACCAAGAACCTGAACCACATGTTCGCCGGCACCCCGGTGGACGGCTGGGGCGGATTCTTCTGGATGCTCGGTGGCGTGCTGCTCACCATCGGCATCCTGTTCGCCACCCGTCCGCTGGTGCTCGCACCGGTTGCCTCGCGCTTCGGACAGGTCAGCGCACGCTAGTTCGACGGTAGCGCCTACCGGCTCGTCCGGGCGTACGAAAAGCGGGGTCGGTTTCCCGGAATTCAGGGAAATCGACCCCGCTTCGTCATGTGGTGGGGATGTTCAGCTGTCGGCGAGCAACACGTTGGCGATCAACTGGTCGAGACGCCGGACGTCCACCCCGCGACCCAGCTCGATCTTCACCTTGCCCGCACGCGTCCACAACTCCAGTTCCGCGGTGAAGTCCAGGGTGCCGGCGTTCTCCGAGGACCACATGTTGATCGCGGAATACGGCAGCGAGTACATCTCCACCTTCTTGCCCCGGATGCCCTGGGCGTCACGGACGATGAGCCTGCGGTCGGTGAACACCGCGGAATCCCGGAAGGTCTTGTACGCCGCTATCGGCTGTTCCCCCTTGACGAGGATGGGGCCGATGTCCTGCGGGATGGGGACCTCGGCCTGGAACAGCCACGAGGTGATGACATTGAGTTCTGACGGCATGGGAGATTAATAACACGGCGAAAGCTTCCCGCGTTAAACCTTGTGGCGGTGAACCGCAGGGGCGGCTCAGGGCAGCCGGTGGGTCCACTCCTCGGTGGAGAACTTCTCCTCGCACCGTGCCCGGGCGATCTCCAGGTCTGCCTCGGAGATCGACCCCTCGGTGGCGCCGTACTTGTCACGGAAGTGGTTGAAGAAGACCTCCAGGATCTCCGAGCGCGGCATCTGCGTCTGCGACCGCATCGGGTCGACGCGCTTCACCGCGGAGCGTTGGCCCTTGTCCTTCATCTTCTCCTTGCCGATGCGCAGGACCTCCATCATCTTCTCCGCGTCGATGTCGTAGGACATCGTCACGTGGTGGACCATCCAGCCGTTGCTGAAACGCTTCTGCGCCGCCCCGCCGATCTTGCCCTGCTCCGAGGCGATGTCGTTCAACGGCACGTAACGTGCGCGGATGCCGACCTTCTCCAACGCCTCCATCGTCCACTCGTCGAGGAACGGGTAGGACTGGGCGAAGCTCAACCCGTCCACCAGGGCCTGCGGCACCACCAGGGAGTAGGTCACGCAGTTGCCGGGCTCCATGAACATGGCCCCACCACCGGTGACACGACGCGACACGGTGATCCCGTGACGGTCCGCCCCCTCCTGGTTGATCTCGTTGGAGTAGGACTGGAACGAACCGATGACCACCTGCGGGGCATTCCACTCCCACAGCCGCATGAACGGTTTGCGCCGTCCGGCGGCGACCTCGTCGGTGAGCGTCTCGTCCAGTGCGACGTTGACCATCGGGTCCACACTGGGGCCGTGGATCACGTCGAAGTCGAGGTCCTCCCAGCTCACCGCGTGACCGAGGGCGCGCCGCACCGCCACGCCGACACCGTCGGCGGTGATGCCGAACAGGACGTCGTCCTCGCGCAGCGATGCCTGGACCCGCTCCGAGACCTGCGAGGCACTCAGGTCGGCCGGTGCACCCTCGAGCGCTCCGGTCATCCGGTCGAGGGCCTCGTCCGGCTCAAGGAAGAAGCCACCGGCGATGCGCACGCCCGACAACGTGCCGGGGGAGCCGCCCGACACCTCGAGGTCGACGACGATGAGTTTGCCGCCGGGGACCTTGTATTCTCCGTGCATCTGCTGACACCTTTCCACCCTGGGATTTTCCGGGCACCAGCCTACGCGCGGCGCAGCCCGGTCAGCCCCGCAGCGCCAGGGCGAAGGGGAGCACCGCACGCGCCCCGGCACGGCGCAGCTCACGGCCGGCCATGGTCACCGCCCACCGGGAACCGATCTCGGTGTCGACGAGCAACACGACCTGACCGGCGACCGCCTCGGCGGTGGCCGGGTCCAGGCGGAAGGCCTCGTGGAGGTTCTGTACCCGGTATGCGCTGTTGACGTCCGGCGAGCCGGGGGCACGGGTGTACGCCAGCTGGCCGGCATCGGTCATCCGGCCGATCTGCGCCAGTCCCCGCGCCAGGTCCGCGCTGGTCGTCGGCCGGGTCACGCTCGGCATGCCGACGACGACCGTGGGGCGTTCCTCCCAGTCCCACTCCTTGAGCACAGTGATGCACCAGTCGGCGATGTTCTTCGGTACGGGGGAGTCCTCCGCACCCTCGGCGAGGAAGCCGCGCAACACCTGACCTGCACCCAGGTCGGTGAACCTGGCGACGGCACGTCCGGGCGACACCTTCTCCTCGGCGGGGAGCTTCCCCTTCAGCGGCACCCCGATCGTGGCCATGCCCGACGGCCACTGGCCGCGCGGTTCGACCGGCAGACCGAGTCCGGACAGGATCCGCCGGGCCCCGGAGGTGTTGTCCTCGCTGACCACGCTGTCCCACCACTGCCCGGCGCACACGTCGCACCGGCCGCAGTCGTGGGCCTCCGGGTCGTCCAGCGTCTCGGAGAGGAAGCGCATCCGGCACATGGTGCCGGACTCGTACTCCAGCATCGCCTCGGCCTCGCGGCGGCGGGCCTGCGCGACCGCGGCGTAGCGCTCGGCGTCGTACGTCCAGGGCGTTCCTGTGGCGACGAAGCCACCCTGCACCCGGTCGACCGCGCCGTCGACCTGCAGGGTCTTGAGCAGCAGATCCAGCCGGGAACGCTTCACCCCGACCATCGGCTCCAGGGCCGGCACCGACAGGGCCGACCCCGAGCCTGCCGCATCCGACAACGCCGCGAGGACCGCCTGCGCCTCCTGCTCATCCGGCATCGAGGCCGTGGCGAAGTACTCCCAGATGTTCGGGTCCTCGCCACCGGGCAACAACAGTACGTCGGCATTGTCCGTGGCACGGCCGGCACGTCCGACCTGCTGGTAGTACGCCACAGCGGAGCTCGGGGCACCCAGGTGCACCACGAGGCCGAGGTCGGGTTTGTCGAAGCCCATGCCCAGCGCGCTGGTGGCGACCAGGGCCTTGATCTCGTTGTCCTTCAACGACTGCTCCAGGCGGGCGCGGTCCTCGGCGTCTGTCCGGCCCGTGTAGGACGCCACGTCCCAGCCGGCCTCGGCCAAGGCCCGGGTCGTGTCCTCTGCCGCCGACACGGTCAACGCGTAGATGATGCCGGCGCCCTGGAAGTCCCCGAGATGCTGGGCCAACCAGCCGATACGGTGCTCCGCCGTCGCCGTCGGGGCCACACCCAGGCGCAGTGAGTCGCGGGACAACGCCCCGCGCACCACCATCGTGTCGTCGCCGAGCTGGGCAGCGACATCCGTGACCACCCGCGAATTCGCCGTGGCCGTGGTCGCCAGCACCGGGAGGTCGGCGGGCAGCCCGTCCAGCAGCGCGCCGATCCGCCGGTAGTCCGGGCGGAAGTCGTGCCCCCAGTCGGAGATGCAGTGCGCCTCGTCCACCACGATCATCCCCACCCCGGTGCGCGACGGATCGAGCAGCACGTCCAGCACGTTGGTGCGGAATTTCGGGTTGGTCAGGCGCTCGGGGGAGATCAGCAGCACGTCCAGCTCACCGGCGGTGAGGCTGTCGAGCACCGCGTCCCACTCGGTGGCGTTGGCGGAGTTGATCGTGGCCGCGTGCACGCCGGCGCGTTCGGCGGCGGCGACCTGGTCGCGCATCAACGCCAGCAACGGGGAGATGATCAACGTGGGCCCACCGGCACTGCCTGCGCTGTCTGCGCTGCCGAAACCCTCGCGGATGAGGCGGGCGGCGACGAAGTAGACCGCCGACTTTCCCCAGCCGGTGCGCTGCACGACCAGGACGCGTTTGTGGTCGGCGACCAGCGCGGCGATGGCGTCGAACTGCCCGTCGCGGAACGCGGCGTCCGGGCGTCCGGTCAGCTCCCGCAGGATCTCGGTGGCGCGGACGAAGAGACGGTCGTCATAGGGGTTGCTCGGCATGGGCCCCACCCTAGAACCCGGCACGGACATGAACGTCAGCAATCAACGCCGGCGTTCGAACGCCGCCGGCGGCTCAGTTCTCCCGCACCACGACCACACCCAGCGTGACCACCGCAAGGAAGCACACGCCGAGCACGGTCGTCACCAGGTAGCCCACCACCCACAGACCGCTGACATCGTCGGTTCCGGAGGCCACCGCCATAGCCGTGGAGAACCCCGTCAGCCCGGCCAACGCCACGGAGAACGGCCCGGTCCACCGCCATCGCGTCCTCCACGATAACCAGACCAACGCACCGAAGGAGGACGCTGCCGCGCCGACGTACATCAGCACCTCCAGGTCCCCCGGGAGCCCCAGCGTGAACCACACCAGCCAGAGCACCACACCGGTGACGGCGCCGGCGAGCGCGGCGAGGACGTTACCCAGCGGGGCGTCCTGCCGTGGTGTGGTCCTGCGCCGTTCGACCAGGTGCACCGCCACCAGCAGCAGTGCGCAGAGCAGGAGCAGCGGGGCACCGGCCGTCAGCATGCCGCGGCCGACGTCGGCGAGTTCGGCGAGCGTGTCCGTGGTGTCCATCCCGCCACCCTAGCGGGTTAACCTCCGGCTTAACGTCGACGCCATCGGCGCGAAACACGTGACGAATAGGTTCGGACGGCATGTCATCGATGAGAAGACGCGCACTCCTGCGCAACCCCGCCCTGCACATCGGAGTCGCCGCGATCACCGGCATGGTCTTCGGCCTGATCGTCGGCGACTGGGCCGCGAACCTGCAGTTCCTCGGTGACATGTTCATCCGGCTGATCCAGATGTCCATCGTCCCGCTGGTCATGGCGTCCGTCATCGTGGCGACCGGGTCGATGAGCGGCAAAGGCACCGGACGCATGGCCGCGCGCACCTTCGGCTGGATGCTCGCCTTCTCCTTCGTCGCCGCCGTCCTGGCGTGGGTGCTCGGCACCCTGATCCGTCCGGGCGACGGCATGGTCTTCACCGGCGAACTCGACCCGTCGCTGGAGGAAGGGGCCGAGCAGGCCAGCAGCTGGCAGGATACCCTTCTCGGCTTCGTCTCCACCAACATCGTCGAGGCGATGGCCACCGCCGACATGCTGCCGATCATCGTGTTCTCCCTGATCTTCGGCATCGCGCTGATCCGCTACATGGCGCAGACCGGCAACCGCACCCTGATCGGCATCTTCGAGGGCATCCAGGCCGTGGTCCTGACGATGATCCAGTACGTGATGTACATCGCCCCCGTCGGCGTGTTCTGCCTGCTGGCGGCGCTGACCGGTGAGCAGGGGGTCGCCGTGATCACCTCGGCGGTGAAGTACCTGGTCGCCACGCTTATCGGCGTGCTGATCCTGATGGCGCTCTTCATGCTGGTGATCTGGGTGCGGACCAGGCTGAACGTGTGGCTGCTGCCCGGCAAGCTCGTGGAGCAGACAGTGGTCGCCGTGACGACCACGAGTTCTGCGGTCACCTTCCCGACGGTGCTGCGCAACACGGTGGAGAAGGTCGGGGTGAGCAAGCGGGTCGCGAACTTCACCCTGTCCATCGGGCTGACGATGGGCTCCTACGGCGCGGTGCTCAACTACATGATCGTGATCCTGTTCCTCGCCCAGGCCGGTGGGGTGGAGCTGAGCTTCGGGCAGATCGTGCTCGGTGTCGCCCTGTCGATCATGCTGAACATGGGCACGATCACCGTGCCGGGCGGCTTCCCGGTGGTCGCGATGTTCCTGGCCGCCTCGCTGGACCTGCCGGTGGAGGCGGTGGGCCTGCTCATCGCGGTGGACTGGTTCACCGGCATCCTGCGCACCTTCCTCAACGTCAACGGCGACACCTTCGTGGCGATGCTCGTCGCCGCCTCCGACGACGAGATCGACCGCGACATCTACTACGGACGCACGCAGGACGCTGCGTCCGGCGTGTCATCTGAGCCGTCCCCCAGGGCAAGATCAGGCGATTCTCCTGCATGAGCGGCGACTCAGATGACATCTGAAGGTGTGAGTGCTCGGCAGGAACTCGTTAGCCACTCACGTCTTCCGGCTGTGAGTGGATACGCGTGAGCACGATCGCCGTGACCAGTGCTAGACAGGCGACACCACCCAACACCCAGAAGCCAGCGTGAGTGCCTGCTGCGGAGGCAAGCGGTGCCGCTCCACCCGAGGAAAGGTGGGAAGCGACCGTCGAAGCGAAAACCGGGGCGACGATCGCCAGACCGACACCCGAACCAGCTTCATTGAACGTGTTCAGTAGCCCGGAACCGACACCGGACTTCTCCGCCGGAATCGGTGCGGATCCGAAGGTGTACAGCGGCACGAACATCGTGGGCAAACCGAGGCCGAACACGGCCAGGGCACAGATCACGATGATGGAGTTTCCTGTGCCGTCGGCGGTGGTCACGATGATGATGGTCAGGGCCAACAACTGCGCGACAACACCACCGAGATAGAGCCTGGCCATACCGATCCTCCCGGCGATCCCGGGGACTGCGAATGCCGAGATGAGCGAACCGCCGCACAGCGGCAGTAGGGCGACTCCGGTACTCAGCGGGGACAAACCGTGCGCCTGCTGTAGGTAGTTGCTCGCCAGATACAGCGCCCCCAGCATCAACGTCGCGGCAAGGACGAGTCCGAAGCCCGCCCAGGCGTAGGTGGGGGTTCTCAGCAGCGAGACCGGAAGCAGCGGGTCGAGGGCCTTGTCCTCGAATCGGAATAGTCCGATCAGTACAACGACGCCGAGTACCAGTAACGCCCAGGGCAGCGGGTTTGTCCAGCCTTCCTCGAAGCGGCTCATCCCGTAGCAGAGCAGGCCGACACCGAGCGTCGCGACGATGGCGGTGGGGAGCTTGAGGCTCTGGCGCAGCTGGCTGGGCATTGCATCGAGCTTGGCAACCGCGGCGATGATGACGACGGCCACGATCGGAAGGTTGATCAGAAACGCCCATTGCCAGGACCAGGCGTGAACGATCACGCCGCCCATGATCACCCCGATGGTCGCGCCGATCACACCCAGGGCGCTCCATGCTGCTAGCGCGATGTTGAGCTGTGCCTGCACCGCGCCGTAGGTGGCTACGATGATCGACAACGCTGACGCGGACAGCAGGGCCGCGCCGACTCCCTGGACGATTCTGCCGGCGACCAACATTTCTCCGGTGCCGGCGAATCCGCATGCGGCGGAGGAAGAGCCGAAGACCAATAGGCCGGCAATGAATGATCGTCGACGTCCGATGGTGTCGGCAAGACGTCCACCGAACAGTAGTAGGGCGCCGTAGGTCAGTACGTAGCCGCTGATGGTCCACTGCAGCGTGATGGCAGAGGCGTTGAGGTCGTCGCCGATGGAGGGGAGCGCCACGTTGACCACGGTCGAGTCGAGCATGACGAGCATCTGGGCGATGCCGGCGATAGCCAGAGCCGTCCAGCTCACGGTCGGGTTGATAGGCGGTGAGTGTGGTGATTGTGTGTGATCTTCGGCTTTGGTCACGAGGTCTCCGGTTCTTCGAGTATTTATATTACCGAGCATGTATATGCCAGATGCTAGACTACATGCGCGGGTATGCATTTCAACCGGTAGAGGAGAAAAGCCATGTCAGAAGCCCTAGCCTCCCGGCGTGGAGTGACCGCCGGCGAGACGGAAAACCATGGGGGATTGGCTGACACGGCCGACGTTGCTGCGACACTCGCAGCATGGCGAGCAGTGTCACATCCGTTCGAGGTCGCCCAGCACGACATTGAGTCGACTCTCGGCGACCGGCATTCTCTGTGTCTGACCGCCTATGAGGTGATGCAGTGCCTATCTGCGCGGCAAGGGGGAACTCCGCTGTCGGTGGTGTGCGAGACGGTGGAGCGTTCCCAGCCGAGAATCTCCCGACTGGTCACCCAGATGGAGGAACGAGGCTTGGTGAAACGTTCGAAATCACCAGATGACAAGCGTGCGTTCCAGATCAGCCTCACCGCCGAGGGGCGGCTTACGTTCGGCGAGGCCTCCGACACTCTTGCGGAGTGCCTGAGACAGATTTCCGAGCGCCGGAACGTTGCAGGGGAGGCATTCAGTGAGCGGCTGGACAAGAGGGGCCGTCGTCGCGATAGCTGAGATCGTGGCTAGGCTCGGCGGCCATGACCGACACAACTGACACAGCCGGGCCGGCGGCACTCGTCGGCGGCGTGGGGTGTGCTCACTGGAGCACGCCGCTGGACGTCGTCGCGATCCGGTTCCACTGCTGCGGGCGGACCTACCCGTGCCTGCACTGTCACGACGAAAACGAGGACCACCCCCTCGTGCCGTGGCCGGCGGCACGGTTCGACGTCGGGGATGCCGTCCTCTGCCGGGCGTGCGGGCACTGGATGACGGTCAACGGGTACCTGGGCTGCGGATCGTCCTGCCCCGCGTGCGCCGCGGCGTTCAACCCCGGCTGCTCCTTGCACGCACACCTGTACTTCGACACCGCGGCACTGTGATATGACACCCGGCAGGGGGTGTGCGCTGGGGTATGAGAAAACGGCGGCTATCGGCGGGTACAGTCTGCGGGTGACGGACCGCTGAGCGGTCCCTGACCGACACGCCCCGGATCATCACCGGGAAACCTGAACTTTTGGAGAGTCATCGTGACCCCTACAACGGTCGCCGCGCCCCTGGACCTGCCGTGCGGCACCACGCTGAAGAACCGCCTCGTCAAGGCATCGACGAGTGAGGGACTGGCCGCCGCATCGTGGGGCCCGTCGAACCAGCACCTCGACCTGTACCGCCGCTGGGCGGACGGGGGAGCCGGCCTGGTGATCACCGGTGCCGTGATGGTTGATGCCGAGCACCGCGCGGATCCGGACAGCGTGGTCGTCACTGACGACCGGCACCTGGACAAGCTGCGTGCCTGGGCCACGGCGGGTACCGCGAATGACACGGAACTGTGGATGCAGATCGACCATCCCGGACGGCAGTCGCCGCGCAGCATCAACAAGTTCCCCGTCGCCCCCAGCGCCGTGCCCATGTCTGGGCGCATCGCCCGCTATTTCGGTGAACCGCGTGAACTCACGGTCTCCGACATCGAGATGCTGGTGTGGCGCTTCGGCTACACCGCCCTGATCGCCCGGGAGACCGGCTTCACCGGCGTGCAGATCCAGGCCGGCCACGGCAATCTGATCAGTGAGTTCCTGTCCCCGGCGTCCAACCTGCGCACCGACGAGTACGGCGGTGACCTTGACGGGCGCATGCGCGTGCTGCTCGACGTCTACCGCGCGGTCCGCGAGCAGGTGGGGGAGAGCTTCCCTGTGTCGGTGAAGATCAACTCCACCGACGGAATCCCCGGCGGCTTCTCCGAGGACGAGTCCCTCGAGGTCGCCAAGAAGCTCTCCGAGATCGGCGTGGACGTCATCGAGATCTCCGGTGGCACCTACGTCGAACCGCTCATGCAGGGCGATGAGTTCGATGCCAGCGGCGCAACCGGGGAGATCTTCTTCGGCGACCACGCCCGTCGTGTCCATGAGGCCATCGACACCCCGGTGATGGTCACGGGCGGATTCCGGTGCGCCGCCGACATCGAGAAGGGTCTCGAGGAGGGCATGGGCGACCTCATCGGCATGGCCCGCCCCATGGTGTTGATCCCGGAACTTGCCAACGAGATCATTGTTCACGGTAGCCGCGAGCGGGTGCGTCTGCCCCGCCTCACGACCCACCTGAATTCGCTCGATGACGTGACCGAGTCGCTGGTCGGCACCGCCTGGTACCAGATGCAGATGGACCGCATCACCGACGGACGTTCCATCGGTGGCGACGGGCTGGCTGCGCTGTGGACCGTGGCGAAGCGCCACGGGGTACGCTCGGTCCTCCCACGCCGGAAGTAAATCAAGGAGGACCACGATGCCGGACGCACCGACGCGACGTGCCTACGACGTGGTCCTGCTGGGTGCCACCGGCTTCGCCGGTGGGCTCACCGCCGACTACCTCGCCGCGAACCTGCCCGAGGGCGGGCGCCTGGGCCTCGCCGGACGCAACCGGGACCGGCTCGAGGCGGTGCGCGGGCGGCTCGCCGGCAGCGGCCGGGAGATCGGCCTGCTACACGCCGACGCCACCGACCCGTCCTCCCTGGCCGACGTCGCGCGGTCGACGAAGGTCGTGGTCAGCACCGTGGGCCCGTACCTCGAGTACGGGGCCGCGCTGGTCGGCGCCTGCGCCGAGGCGGGGACGGACTACGTCGACCTGACCGGCGAACCGGAGTTCGTCGACCGGATGTTCCTGGAGAACGACGCCACCGCGCGTGCCACCGGCGCGCGTCTCGTGCATTCCTGCGGCTTCGACTCCGTACCCCACGACCTGGGGGTGCTCTACACCGTCCGGCAACTGCCGCAGGGGGTCCCGACCGAGGTCCGCGGGGTGGTGCGGACCAATGCGGAGTTCTCCGCCGGCACCCTGCATTCGGCGTTGACCCAGATGTCCCGGCTGCGTCCCATGGCGCAGACGGCGTCCGAACGTCGGCGCGTGGAGTCGCAGCCGGTGGGGCGCCGGTCCCGGCTGCGGACGGGGTGGCCGCGTCGTGACCGGGTCACGGACACCTGGCTGATCCCGTTGCCCACGATCGACGGCCAGGTCGTCGTGCGTTCCGCACTGGCCCGCGAGGAGTACGGGCCGGAGTTCACCTACACCCACAACGCGGGGGCGAAGCGGTTCAGGACCGTTCCCGTGTCGATCCTGGGCTTCGTCCTGGGCGTGGCGGCGATCCAGGTGCCGCGCCTGCGCCGCGCCGTCGCCGGACGCTTCATCGCAGGTGAGGGCCCGTCGCAGGAGCGCCGCGACGGTTCCTGGTTCACCGTCGACGTGGTGGGCACCGCCGGTGGACGCACCGTGCACACCCGGGTGAGTGGTGGGGACCCGGGCTACACCGAAACGGCCACGATGCTGGCGGAGTCCGCCCTGTCGTTGGCCTTCGACGACAACCCGGACGTCGCCGGGCAGCAGACCACCGCCGCGGCGATGGGGGACAACCTCATCGACCGGCTCACGGCGGCCGGGATCAGCTTCGAGACGCTTTCCTAGATACCCGGGCCGCTGTCGGCAGGTAGTCTCGGGCCGATGAGCACACCCAGCATCCGGATCACCCTGACCAGCGTTATCGTCGACGACACCCGCAAGGCCGAGGCCTTCTACACCGACATGCTGGGCTTCGTGAAGAAGCACGACATCCCGCTCGGGGAGGGGCCGGACGACCGCTGGCTCACCGTGGTCTCCCCGAAGGACCCGGAGGGCACCGAGCTGCTCCTGGAGCCTTCCGGCCACCCGGCGGCGGCGCCGTTCAAGGAGGCGCTGTACACCGACGGCATCCCGTACACCCAGTTCAGCGTGGACGACGTGACCGCCGAGTACGACCGACTCGTCGCACTCGGGGTCCGCTTCACTCAGCCGCCCCTGGAGATGGGGGACGTGACCACCGCCGTGCTGGACGACACCTGCGGCAACCTCATCCAGCTGGTGCACCAGGGCTAGGCACCAGGGCTAGGCACCAGCGCTAGGCACCAGCGCTAGGTGCGGGCGGACATGCGGAAGACCCCGCACCGTCCGAGCTCGTGAAACGAGGCGGGGGACGGTGCGGGGTCTTCTCTTCGGGGTGGCTGACGGGACTCGAACCCGCGACACCCAGGATCACAACCTGGTGCTCTACCAGCTGAACTACAGCCACCATGCATGCACAACGGCAACCAGGCCCGGCGTCGTTGCTGCAGCGGGATTCATACTAAACCACCTGTGGCCAGCGCGCCAAACTGAGTGCACACCCCGGCCCCGACATGCCCCGAGGTGGTCTGAGTTTTTCTCGGGGGGTTCCGGGGGCGGTGTACGAAAGCTAGGCTGTCCTGTCATGGGAAAGGTAGAGAGGTCGGCCCCGTCCCCGCTGGATGAACGTGCACGCGGCGTCGTCGAGCGACTCCACCGAAGGAGCACCAGACAGATCCTTCCCAGTCTCCTGCCGGTCCTGCGCGAGACGGTGAAGGCCCGCCTACGTCACGGCACGTGGGACTCCACGCAGACGGACTCCGGCAAGGAGATGCTGGCGGACAAGATGGTCGCGCTGGCGCCGGAGAAGGCCGCCCTGTGCCACCTGTTGTGCCGCAGCTCCGGCGCGGCCACGGTCGTCGAGATCGGAACGTCCTACGGTGTGTCCACGATCTACCTCGCCGCGGCCGTGCGTGAGACCGGCGGAGTGGTCATCGGTACCGAACATGAGCCGGGGAAGGTGGAGGACGCCGAGCGGAACCTGCGGGACGCGGGGCTCGGGAAACACGCCGAGATCCTCGCCGGGGATCTGCGCGAGACCCTCCCGGAACGACTGGCTCTCCTCGCGGCGCAGGGTGGGGCGGTGGACTTCGTGCTGATGGACATCTGGATTCCCATGGCACTGCCCGCGTTGGAGATCGTGGAACCGTACCTGCGACCCGGCGCACTCGTGGTGTGCGACAACGTGGTCACGGGCGCCAGGGAGTACGCGGACTATCTGGAGCGTGTCCGCCGGTCCGGCGGCGGCTTCGTGTCGGTGACCGTTCCCGGACAGGGCGGCACCGAGGTGTCCATGAAGGTGTGACCCTGTCGCAGGGCTCAGACCGGGCGGGCCTCGGTGGCTTCGTCGGCGGAGATCTTCGCCTCCGCGTTGGTGGGGCCGGGGGAGGGGACGAACAGGGCCCGGCGGTAGTAGTCGAGCTCCCGGATGGACTCGCGGATGTCCGCCAGTGCGCGGTGCTGCATGCCCTTGGCCGGCTGGTTGCTGTAGGCCCGCGGGTACCAGCGGCGGGCGAGCTCCTTGATCGAGGAGACGTCGATCATGCGGTAGTGCAGGAAGCCGTCCAGGTCGGGCATGTAGCGGGAGATGAACTTGCGGTCGCTGGCGATCGAGTTGCCGGCCAGCGGTGCGGCACCGGCGATCGGCACGTACTTCTTCAGGTACTCCACGACCTGGGCCTCGGCGTCGGCGACGCTGACGGGGCTCTGCCGGATCTGCTCGGTCAGTCCGGAGTCGCCGTGCATCTTGGTGACGAAGTCGTCCATGCCGGCGAGTTCCTCGTCGGTGGCGTGGATGACGATGTCGATCCCCTCGTCCAGTGCGTTCAGCTCGGCGTCGGTGACGACCACGGCGATCTCGACGAGCACGTGGCGGTCGGGGTCGAGCCCGGTCATCTCGCAGTCGGCCCAGACGATCCGGTCGTTCTTGGCGATCTGGTTCGGTGTCATTGCGGTGTTGTCCATTCCTTCTGGCCTCGAGTTCTTCTAGTCCTGCGCCATGCGTGAGTACGCCGCTCCGAACAGCGGTGCGGTGAGGCGACGGGGCACGTAGGTGGAGATCACGTTCGCGACCTTCGACAGCCCGCCGGGCACCACGCGCAGCTTGTTGGCGGCCAGGGCGTCCAGCGTCTCGGTCGCGCAGTCCGGGTAGGTCGTCCACACGAAGTCGGGGGTCGCCCGGTCGACGATCGTACGCTCGGCGTCCTCCTTGACCTCCTCGCGCACCGGCCCCGGTGCGAGCAGGGTGCAGCGCACGCCGGTCTTCCTCAGTTCGTAGTGCAGCGCCTCGGTGAAGGTGTTGACCATGGCCTTGGTGCCCACGTAGGTGGCGTTGTTGGGGATCGCGGCGTTGCCCGCGACGGACCCGACGTTGATGATGCCGGCGTCCCCGCTGGCCACCATGCCCGGGATGACGGCGGCGGTGAGGTCGAACACCGCGGTGGCGTTGAGCTCGAACTGCACCTTCTCGTAGGACGGATCGAGCGTGCGGAACTGGCCGAAGGTGGCCACACCGGCGGAGTTGACGATGATGCTGACGTCGCGTCCCGTGAGCTCCTCGATCAGGACGCCGCGGGCGTCGGCGTCGGCGAGATCGCAGGGGCGGATCTCGACGGTGACGTCCGGACGGGAGGTGGCGAGGTCGTCGCGGATCCGCTCCATCGGCCCGCTGGTGCGGGCGACGAGCAGGAGGTTGTGGCCGCGACGTCCCAGCTCAGAGGCGATGGCCTGCCCTATTCCGGACGAGGCGCCGGTGACGACGGCGACCCTGTCGGGGCCGGGTGCGGGCAGTGCGTGGTGACGGGGACGACGGAACACGGTGATTGGACTCCTGAACGGGCTGGCGCGGCGCGGGTGTGATACCCGTCCACGTTACATGGGAGCACGGTGGCCTCCCGGGAGTTGAGGACCCGCGGCGGGACGTCCCGTGTGCTGGTGGGCGTGGTCGCGGGAGGCTGGCCGGCCTGCGGTGTGGGAAACGGGGGTGGCGACTGTGTGTTCCCCGACTCAGTTGACTACGGTAGGCGGGTCAAGCGCGCGGGCGGGGGTGACTTTTTACAACATCGTCACCCCCGCATTCAGCCCCGCCCCGCGTATCATTAGCCCCGGGATACTACCAGGTTTACCCTGGAGCTGACGTTCACTGCCCCGAGAGAGGACACACCATGTCTGCCAAAGCCGGCGAGGACGCTAAACCGTCTGAGCCTGAGAAGCCGTCGGGCCCGGTCGCTACCGAGTCCACCCAGTCCGCAGAGCCCACCCAGCCTGCCGAAGGTCCCGAGAGTGCTGAGGCCGCCGACACCGAACGGAAGTCGAACCGCAAGCGGTTCATCGGGCTGGGCGTCGGCATCGTCCTGGCCGTCCTCATCTACCTCCTCTTCCCCTCGAACGGTGCCGACCTCGTCAACGACGCGTACCCGGACGACGAGAACGGACCGTTCGAGCTCAGCACCATGGCCGTCACCGCCGCGGTGATGGTGCTCATGGGCGCCTGGTGGATGACCGGGGCCCTGCCCCTGGCCGCGACCGCGATGGTGCCGCTGGTCGTCTTCCCGATCCTGCAGGTCGCCCCCATGGGCGACGTGTCCGCCCCGTACGCGGACCCGACGATCTTCCTCTTCATGGGTGGTTTCATCCTTGCCCTGGGTATCCAGCGCTGGGGTCTGCACCGTCGGATGGCGCTGCTGGTCGTCTACGCGGTGGGTACGAAGCCCAAGCAACTCGTGCTCGGCTTCATGCTGGCTACCGGGTTCATGTCCATGTGGGTGTCGAACACGGCGACTGCCGTGGTCATGCTGCCGATCGGTATCTCGGTCCTGTCACTCACCGCCGACCGTGTCGGTGGCTGGGAGAACCAGAAGAAGTTCGCCACGGCCCTGATGCTGGCCATCGCCTACGCGGCCTCCATCGGTTCGCTGGGTACGATCATCGGCACCCCGCCGAACGTCTTCATGGCGTCCTACATGTCCTCCACGCACGGTATCGAGATCGGCTTCGCCCGGTGGATGATGGTCGGTTTCCCGCTGGCGCTCGTCTTCACGTTCCTGGCGTGGTTTGTCCTCGTCACGGTCTTCAAGCCCGAGATGAAGGAGATCCCCGGCGGCAAGGAGCTGATCCGCAAGGAGATCGACGACATGGGCAGGATCTCCCGGCCCGAGGTCATCGCCGGCATCATCTTCCTGTGCACCGCCGTGGCGTGGATCAGCATCCCGCTGCTCGCCGAGTACGTGGAGTGGTGGTCGATCACCATCGCCGACGCCGCGATCGCCATGGCCGCCGCCGTGCTGATGTTCATCGTCCCGGTCAACAACCGTGGCACCCGCGTCATCGACTGGGAGCACGCCAAGGCCCTGCCGTGGGATGTCCTGATCCTCTTCGGTGGCGGACTGTCCCTGTCTTCGATGGTGACCGCCTCCGGCCTGTCGCTGTGGATCGGTGAGATGGTCAAGGGGCTGGAGGCCCTGCCGATCGTGCTCCTGGTCGTCGCTATCACCGCCGTGGTCCTGGCGCTGACCGAGTTCACCTCGAACACTGCCACCGCCGCCACGTTCATCCCGATCATGGGTGGCGTCGCGGTCGGCATCGGGCTGACCGGCGACGGCATGATCAACGTGCTGGTCCTCGTCATCCCGACGGCGCTCGCCGCGACCTGTGCCTTCATGCTGCCGGTGGCCACGCCGCCGAACGCGATCGCCTACGGGGCCGGCTACGTGAAGGCCGGGGACATGCTCAAGGGCGGTATCTGGTTGAACATCGTCGCGGTCTTCCTCATCACGATCACCGTGTTCGCCCTGGCCGTCCCGGTCTTCGGGCTGACCTTCGGCTGACCCCTCGGCTGACCGGAGCGCCCCACCCGGGGCGTTTCCCTGTGGGGGGAGCTGCATAGTAGCGTCAGGCAGTGAGTGCCAGGCTATGCAGAGAGTGAGCGGATCGTAATGCCCCCCGAAGCAGTTTCCCCGACCTCGGGGGCCACGCGCTCGCCAGACGTCGACGCCGGCCCGACCGGGGAGGACGGGACAACCGGCCGGGTGGGTGGTGCCGGACGGATCGGCAGGGTCGGGTGGGTGGACGCAGCCAAGGGGCTGTGCATCCTGCTGGTCGTGAGCGGCCACGCGATCATCACGCTCAACAACAACGGCTACGCCACCGGCGCCTGGGAACACATCAACATGTTGATCGGCCCCGTGCGCATGCCGTTGTTCTTCCTGTTGTCCGGACTGTTCGCGGCGAAGGCGTTGTCGGAGAGCTGGCGGAAGTTCGCGGACCGTCGGGTGTGGATCATGGTCTGGCTCTTCGTCCTCTGGGTGCCGATCCGTGAAATCTGGCTGTCGCTGATCCCCGACACCAACGTCGGCCACAGCGGGGACATCCCCGCGCCGCGGGGAGCGGACCCGCAGAACTGGCTGCCGATGCTGGAGAACATCGGACGCTCCGTGCTGGGGCCACCGTCCTACCTGTGGTTCCTGTACGCGCTGGCGCTGTTCGCGGTGCTGTCGAAGCTCACACGCCGGGTTCCGCCGGTGGTTCAGATCGTGGTGGCCGGTGCGGTGAGCATGCTCAGCCCCATGGCGGGATTCGGCTGGCCGTGGAACGACATCCTCCACACCTACGTCTTCTACCTCCTGGGAATGTACGCGGCGCCGTGGATCCACCGCATGGCCCGGATGCGCTCGTTGTGGATCATCGGGGGCTCCACGGCCCTCTACACCGTGGTGGCCCTGTGGGTCGACGCCACCAACGACCACTTCCTCATCGGGCTCAACGGTCCGTTGAAGGTCTTCCTGGCCTCGGTGGGGATCATCGCGGTGATCAGTGCGTTCTCCTACATGGAGTCGTGGCGGATCATGGTGCCGTTCAGCAAGGTCGGTTCGCGGACGCTGCCGGTGTTCCTGATGCACATCATGGTGCTCGCCACGGTCATCTTCGTATTCAACCTGCTGCTTCCGGCGGACCCGGGGCTTCCGTTGCAGCCGCTGATCCTCGGTGTGATCGCGGTGGTGCTGAGCCTGGGCCTGCACAAGGTGCTCACCGCGAGCGGGTTCGCCTGGCTCTTCAGCCGGCCGCAGTGGCTGCGGCGCCGATACCTTTCGGTGGAATAAGACCTGTTAGTATCCTCATGGAATCAACCCTGACTTTTCCTGAGGATCTCTATGCCCCGCAATCCGCGAACGCGCGTGGCTGCCGCAGCAGTGGCCGCCGTCCTGCCCCTGTCCGTCCTCGGCGCGTCCCCCGCGGTCGCCGACGAGTCGTCCGTCGCTTCGGGCCAGACGTCCGCCGTCCCGACCTCGGCGTTCAGTGGCACCGCGGACATCGTCACCCGTTTTGATTCGCGCTCGGAAGCAGAGGGCGACGGCTACGTCGGGGAGTCGAAGGCAGGCTGGCGCGACTACGTCTACGACGCCGACGGTGGGGCGAGGTTCGAGCGCCTGGAGGAGCTCAAGGTCACCTCCGAGGCGATGGACGGCCGTGAGATCCCGGTGGTCACCATCAGGGCGAAGAGCGAGAATGCGCCCACGATCTACCTGCTCAACGGTGCCGACGGTGGCGAGGGCGGGGCGAACTGGCTGAAGCAGACCACCGCCGTGGACTTCTACGGCAAGCGCACCAGCGACGTGAACGTGGTGATCCCGATGGCCGGGCGCATGTCGTACTACACCGACTGGCAGCAGCCGAACGACACGCTGGACACCGACGGCAACGGCAACGGCGGCACGCAGATGTGGGAGACGTTTCTGACCCAGGAGCTCCCCGGGCCGATCGAGTCGCACCTGAAGGCCAACGGCAAGCGGGCAATCATCGGCATGTCCATGACCGGGTCCACCTCGCTGGTCTACGCGCAGAAGTACCCCGGCTTCTACGACGCTGTCGGCGCATACTCCGGCTGTGCGGCGACGTCCGGACGGTTCTCCGCGGCCACCCAGCTGATCCTGGACCGTGGGAACGCCTCGTTCGAGCAGATGTGGGGTGACCCCAACGGCTCCGTCGCCCGCGAGAACGACGCCCTGGTCAATGCCGACAAGCTGTCCGACCAGCACAACATCTACGTCTCCTCGGGCACGGGACTGCTCGGTGAGCACGACGTGACGTCCGGCGACGTCCTCAACGGCAACGGGATCGGCATGATCGTGCCGATGACCGAAGGTTTTGCCATCGAGGCGGGCAGCAACGTGTGCACCCAGCTGCTGAAGTCGACGACCGACCAGGCCGGCATCACCGAGGACTCCAACAACCTCGTCTACAACCTGCACCCCACGGGCACGCACCAGTGGGCCTACTGGCAGGACGACATGTTCGAGTCCTGGCCCGTCATCGCCAAGGGGCTCGGCTTCAACGAGGACGACGCCCGCGGGCAGACCGAGAAGGCCAAGGCCGACTACCTGGAGGCCAACCCGGGCAGGGGTGCGGAAGGCTCCACGCCGACCTCGTCCCTGCAGTAGAGCCTCGGCAGCGGGGATGGCGACGCCGCGTCACGCGGTCAGAGTCACCCTGTCCAGCGCCCGTTTCCTGCACAGTTCGCATTCGCGCCGCTGGATGACCGTGAATGGAGCTGTCGCCTCCTCCTGGATGGTCTCCCACTGTCCCCAGACGTGGCGGCACTCGTCGAGTTGCTTCGCTGCCGCCTGCTGGACGGTCCGGCGTTTTCTCCCGAACCCCTCGATCGTTCCGTTCGACTTCTCCTCCATCGAGAGGACGAGCCACATCGTCAGCCAGGTGACGAGAGCGGAGATGGCTGCCGAGAGGATCATGCAGGTCAGGAACATCGCCATGGCCTTCCTGGCAGTGCGGTGGGGTTCATCATGGTGGTGGTGCGCATGGCGGTCCTCTCATCTGGTTGCTCCGGTAAAACAATCATAGGGGAGGGGACGGACATGAACGTGGTGCATGCCGGCGGCGCTGCCCTGCGCATCGAACGGAGCGTCCGGCTATTTAACCGAGCAGGTACATCAGGCCGCCTTGGGCGGTCTTGTTGAACTGGATTCTGGCGTTGTTTCCGCCACTGCAATTGGCGTAGAAGGGGTCGGTTCCGGAGTTGCAGCTCAGCGTGTACGTCTGCCCGGTTGCAGGACTGCTCGCGGTGACCGTCGTTTGTCCCCACGGTGGCGTCACTGTGGCGTCGGGGGCGACGCCCGGCTCCCAACTGCCTGGGTGCAGGGCCTGCTGTGCGACGTTCATCGCGAAACCGCAGCTCGTCGCACTGCCGGCGGTCACCGTCACACCGTCGACCGTGCCGCATTCGGTGCCTGTCTGATCGGGGGAGGCGGTGTCCGTCTGGGGCAGGTTTCCGCCGGATGTTGCGGACCCGCTGCTGTCGCCGCTGTCGCTCGTGGCGCCGGGGAGGTCCGGATTCGGACCGTCGCCCTGGTCGTCTGCGCCGTCTGCGTCGTCAGCTTCACCGATGTGGTCCAGCGCCGACCTGTCGTCGGTGGACGTCCACTGGATCTCGGCCTGCTCGGCATCGAGGTCGGAGGGGATCTGGTCGATCCTGTACTCCCATGTCTGCCCCTCGACCATCTGGTCACCCTCCAGCGACCAGCGCGACGTGACGTACTGGCCGTTGCCGCTGCGGCCGAGTGTCTTGAACACTCCGTTGTGCTCGGCACTGGTGTGGAATCCCGCCCGGCTACCGCCGCCGGTTGCGGCACCGTCGGCGAAAAGTTGGTCTGTCTCGATCAGTGACCCATCTGCTACGGCGAAGACCTTGGAGATCTTGAAGGGATCTCCGATCGCCGCGACCAGCATCTCTGGGGTGTCATCGCCGTCGATGTCGACGAGTGAGTACTCGAACTCGCCGGTCGAGTCGTAGAGCGGAGCGGCGTTGTCCTCGTCGGTGAAACGGTCGTTGTCGAGGTTGAGGCCGTCCAGGGCCTCGTTGTAGAGGTCACGGAGCTCGGCGTTTGGGTCGTCGGCATCGGTCGTGGTGTCGGTCGGCGACGTGGCGTCCGAGGTGCTGCCGGCATCGTCCCCGCAGGCGGCGAGGGTGGTCAGTGCGAGCGCTGCGACCACGGCGGTGGTGGTGCGGGTCATCGTGGTGAACAAGGTGAGTCTTTCGTGGGGGAAACGTCTTGTGGGCGATCATAAACGTTACCGCACTAAAACTCAGGTTCGGCGGGGAAAGATACCCAGGATCCTCGCCGACCCGTTGCGGTGGTGGCCGGGGTCGTCTCGCCTCGAACGGGAAGAAGCTCCGGGGTGGACCGACAGTGTGCGGCGAGCATCACCGTCCGGGCGTCCTGCGTTGCAACCCACACCGCGCTCCGGTGCTCGGGTAGCAATACGAAAGCCGCCTCCCGCACGTCCGTGCAGGTAGGCGACCTGTGTAGTGCCCCCGGCAGGATTCGAACCCGCGACCGACCGGGTAGAAACCGGTTGCTCTCATCCACTGAGCTACGGAGGCTTGCGCTAGTCATCGTAGTGCACGCCAGGCCACGGACACGGAATCGGGGTACAGGGGTCACGGCTAGTAACGTTCAGGGCATGTCCGACGCGGCCACCGCCACCGAATCAGTCAGCGGATCCCCGACAGGGGATCCGCAACGTCCGTCCCGCCCCTCCCGTCCTGCCGGACGGATCGGCTCGCCAGTCGCCATCTACGTCATCGCCGCCGTCATGGCCGGGCTCGTCGCCGCCGTCATCAGCGACGCCTTCCTCGGCCAGTCGCTCGCGGCGCTCGGCATCAGCGACCCCGGTCCCGTCACATCCTGGGGCGTGCCGTTGGTGCGGGGGACGGGCACCGTCCTGGCGTGCCTCGGCGTCGGCTCATTCCTCATGAGCGCCTTCGGCGCGCAACCGGGGAAGGACGGCTACCTCGGCCTCGACGGCTACCGGGCGTCCCGCACGGGCACCTGGGCGATGGCCGGCTGGGCGTTGTGCGCCCTGCTGCTGGTCCCGCTGTACCTGTCCGACCTCTCCGGCCAGCCGCTGAAGGACACGCTGCGTCCCGACATGTGGGGTGTCGCGATCGCGCAGGTCTCCACCGCCAAGGCGATGCTCTGGATCGCCGGCATCGCCGGCGCGGTCGCCGTGCTGTCCCTGTTGACCAGGCGGTGGATCTGGCAACCGGTGTTCTTCGTCCTCTCGGTGGCGTCGTTGATCCCGATCGCCCTCGAGGGGCACTCCGCCGCCGGCGGCAACCACGACTACGGCGTGAACTCGCTGCTGTGGCACATCATCCTGTCGGCCATCTGGATCGGCGGGCTGATGGCCCTGGTCGCGCACGCCGCGCGACGTGGCCCCTTCCTCGCCGAGATCACCCGGCGCTACAGCTTCGTGGCATTGTGCGCGATCATCGGCATCGCGGCGTCCGGCCTGATCAACGCGGGTATCCGCCTGTCGTTCTCCGAGTGGTTCACCACCGACTACGGCCGTGTGATCGTGGCGAAGGCCGTGCTCACGCTCATCCTGGCCTTCCTCGGCTTCGCCCACCGGCGCTGGACGGTGCCGCAGCTCGAGGCGGCCGAGGCGTCCGGTGTGAAGGCCACCGCCTGGTGGCGGCGTCCCTTCGTCCGTCTGGCGCTGGTTGAGATCTTCGTCATGGCTGCCACGGTCGGCGTCGCGTTGTCGCTGACCCGCATTCCGCCACCCGTCGAGGCCGTCGCCGACATCACCCCGGCCGAGCTGATCATGGGCTTCGACGTCTCCGAACCCTTCAGCCTGGCGGCGGTGCTCACCAACTGGCGCTTCGACCTGGTCTTCGGCACCGTCGCCCTGCTGCTGCAGGCGGTGTACATGTGGGCGTGGATCACGCTGCGACGCCGCGGCGTGGAGTGGAAGACCAGCCGGCTGGTGTGGTGGACGCTGGGTAACCTCGTGCTGATCTTCGTCACCTGCTCCGGACTCGGCATGTACTCCATGGCGATGTTCGCCCCGCACATGCTCCAGCACATGGCGCTGACCATGCTGATCCCGGTGTTCTGGGTGCTCGGCGGTCCGATGACGCTGCTGCTGCGCGCGCTGCGCCCCGCCGGACGCAACGGTCTGCAGGGTCCCCGCGAGTGGCTCGTGGTCTTCATCAACAACCCCGTCTCACGGTTCCTGACGAACCCGATCGTGGCGTCCTTCCAGTTCGTGGTCGGTTTCTACGCGCTGTACCTGTCGGACCTGTTCAGCGACCTGGCCTCCGAGCACGCCGGGCACCTGTTCATGATGACCCACTTCCTGATCTCCGGATACCTCTTCTACTGGGTGGTCATCGGCGTGGACGCCGCGCCGCGCCAGCTCAGCCCGTTCATGAAACTGCTGATGACGCTCGCGTCCATGGCCTTCCACGCCTGGTTCGGCATCGCGATGATGCAGATGGCGCAGCCACTGGCGGAGACCTACTACCTGTCGCTGCAACTGCCCTTCGACGTGGACCTCATGGAGCAGCAGCACACCGGCGGCGCGATCGCCTGGGGGCTCAGCGAGCTTCCCCTGCTACTGGTCAGCACGGCGCACGCGGTGCAGTGGCTGCGCCAGGACCGCAAGGAGGCCGCCCGCTACGACCGCAAGGCCGAGCGCGACAACGACGCCGACCTGGACGCCTACAACTCCATGCTCGCCGGCCTCACGGAAGGACGCGACGACGCCGCGGACGCCTACTACCGCACCGAGTACCGCAGCGAGGAGGTGCAGGGCTACGTGCACTCCGAGAAGGCCAAGCGCGAACAGCGGCACCGCGGCCCCGGCGAGTCCTAGCAGGTCACGGAATTCGCAGGGAGGCTGTGGACAACTTCCGTCCGGAACCGGCGGGGTTGTCCACAGGCGGTGAGAGGGTCGTTGACCCGGCGTGGGGACGCTGTGGATGATGGTCCCACCGGGGAAACGAGGTGGGGGACGGCTCCACCGACCACCGGGAGGCGGCCGGGGGCCGCCGCACAACCCGGGGGAGACCGGGGGAGGAGCGTGCCGGAGATGGCGCTACAGCAGATGTCCGTGACCATGACAGGCTTCGCCGCGACGCACCCGCAGCGGCACAACAACGTCAACAGGCTCGTCACCTTCCGCATGGCGTCCACGCCGAGCTGGAACGACAACGGGGAATGGAAGGACTCCGGCACCCTGTTCATCGACGTGCAGTGCTGGGGACGCCTCGGCCAGAACGTGCTGCAGAGCGTGGTGAAGGGCGCGCCGCTGGTCATCACCGGCCGGATGACGTCCTACACCTACGCCCCGGAGAACGCCCGCACGAACAACGAGGGCAAGGAGATCCTCCATACCCTCTGGCGGGTCTCCGCCTCCAACATCGGCCTGGACCTGAGCCACTCGCCGTCGACCTGGTCGCGGCTTGACCGCGTCAAGGAACCACAGACGCAGGACGCACCGGCGGACGCGGCGGCATCGAAGTCACCGTCGGAGAGCCTCGGCGGCTACGCGGCCGTCGGTGCCTCCGGCGCGTCCGGCGAGTCCGGTACTGACGGGGATGCAGGCACCGACGGCGACTCGGCACCGGTCGACGACTTCGTCGCCGCCGCCGGCGACGCGGAGCCCTCCTTCTGACCGTCCGGGGACGCGTGGCCTGAAGGTCGAGGAGGTGGCAATCATCAGGTTCATGACGACGAGCGAACTGCGTCGGACCAAGACACCGAAGAAGATTCGGGCGGCGGTCCGGGACGGGGAAATCTTCCGCCTCGCCCAGGGGATCTACTGCGACGAGGAGCCGGACGACAGGACGGTTCTCGTCGCGCTCCATGAACTCCGGGGGCTGGTGTACACGGGGAGTACGGCGATGAGCCTCTACCTCGACCGGCCCTTCCGGTGGCCCGTGGAAGCACGGTGCACGGGTCAGGCGCGTCGCTCAGAGCTCTACTCACTTCGCCGTGGCGTACCGGAGCGGATCCGGACGGCAGGTGGAATCGCACTGGTCAGTCCCCTGCAAGCCGCGCTCGACGCTGAGCTTCCCGACGGCGAACTCCGCGGCTTCATCGCGAACGCCTACCACGGCATCGGTGCGGATAACCTCCTGGAACTGGACCTTGCGTCGCTGGTCAAGGGCAGGAAGCAGGCGGTCGTGTTGCTCGAGGGGACGCCGATCGGTGTAATGAGCAAACTGGAGCGCCGGGCCTTCGAGATCGTGAGTGAGGCGTTGGCGGACCTCCCCGTCACCGTATTGGTCAACCGGATGGTCGGGAACTACTGCTATGACCTCGTAATCCCGGAGGCGCAGGTGGCCGTCGAGATCGACAGTTTCAGGTATCACGCGGCGGAGGGGGAAGGTGTCACGCTGGGGAGCTTCGTCAAGGAGCGGTGGAAGGACAACGAGATCACCCACCACGGCTGGGTGCTGCAGCACTACACCGACGCCTGCATAAGACGGGCGGCCGAGCGCGTCGCCCGAGACATCCGGCGTGCTGTGCTTCCACGAATCAACAGGCAGTCCCCGGCGATTCCCGGGAGTGACGAGGACGCCGTCATGCGGTGGCACCCGGCGGTAGGGTCCACCCGCGGGTACGCGGCGGGTTAGTTTGAGGCAAGGGGTACCAAGTTGGACCTGGGAGCGTTGAGTTGACCAACTCAACGCTCCCAGGTCCAACTTGGTACCCGTCTTCGTCAGAACACCGGGTCCCGCCGAGGCAGGGGAGGGGGTACGCGCATCTTCGGGGAAGCGTGGCGTGGTGGGGTAGGCTCGTCCAACGTATATGCAAGGGCTTCGACGCACAGGCGCACGCAGCCAGGTAAACCGGAGGGAACACATTGGCCGAGTTCATCTACACGATGAAGAACGTACGCAAGGCTCACGGCGAGAAGGTCGTCCTCGACAACGTCACCATGAGCTTCTACCCGGGGGCGAAGATCGGTGTCGTCGGACCCAACGGCGCCGGCAAGTCCTCGCTGCTCAAGATCATGGCCGGCATCGACCAGCCGTCCAACGGTGAGGCGTTCATCGACCCGGGTGCCACCGTCGGCATCCTGCTGCAGGAGCCGCCGCTGAACGAGGAGAAGACCGTCCGCGGCAACGTGGAGGAGGGTCTCGGCGAGATCTTCGAGGTCAAGACCCGTTACGAGGCCATCGCCGAGGAGATGGCCACGAACTACACCGACGAGCTCATGGAGGAGATGACCGAACTCCAGGAGAAGATCGACGCCGCCGACGCCTGGGAGCTCGACTCCAAGATCGAGCAGGCGATGGACGCCCTGCGCTGCCCGGCGCCCGAGGAGATGGTGACCCACCTCTCCGGTGGTGAGCGTCGTCGCGTGGCCATGGCGAAGCTGCTGCTCAGCGAGCCGGACTTGCTGCTGCTGGATGAGCCGACCAACCACCTGGACGCCGAGAGCGTGCTGTGGCTGGAGAACCACCTGGCCAACTACAAGGGCGCGGTCCTGGCCGTCACCCACGACCGCTACTTCCTGGACCATGTCGCGCAGTGGATCTGCGAGGTCGACCGCGGAAAGCTCTTCCCCTACGAGGGCAACTACTCCACCTACCTGGAGACCAAGGCCGAGCGTCTCGAGGTCGCGGGCAAGAAGGACCAGAAGCTGCAGAAGCGCCTCAAGGAGGAGCTGGCGTGGGTCCGCTCCGGGGCGAAGGCACGCCAGGCCAAGAACAAGGCCCGTCTGCAGCGCTACGAGGAGATGGCGGCGGAGGCCGAGCAGTACAAGAAGCTCGACTTCGAGGAGATCCAGATCCCGACTCCGCCGCGCCTGGGCAACCAGGTCGTGGACGTGAAGAACCTGACCAAGGGCTTCGACGGTCGCACGCTGATCAAGGACCTGTCCTTCACCCTGCCGCGTAACGGCATCGTCGGAGTGATCGGCCCGAACGGTGTCGGTAAGTCCACGCTGTTCAAGACCATCGTGGGTCTGGAGCAGCCGGACGCCGGCGAGGTGCAGGTCGGCAAGACCGTGGAGCTGAGCTACGTCGACCAGAACCGGGAGAACATCGACCCGGAGAAGACCGTCTGGCAGATCGTCTCGGAGGGCCTGGACTACATCATCGTCGGCCAGAACGAGATGCCCTCGCGTGCCTACCTGTCTGCCTTCGGATTCAAGGGCGGCGACCAGCAGAAGCCGGCGAAGGTGCTCTCCGGTGGTGAGCGCAACCGCCTGAACCTGGCGCTCACGCTGAAGATCGGCGGCAACCTGATCCTGCTGGATGAGCCGACGAACGACCTGGACGTCGAGACCCTGAGCTCGCTGGAGAACGCCCTGCAGAAGTTCCCGGGCTGTGCGGTGGTCATCTCCCACGACCGTTGGTTCCTGGACCGTACCTGCACCCACATCCTCGCGTGGGAGGGCAACTTCGCCGAGGGCCAGTGGTTCTGGTTCGAGGGCAACTTCGAGGACTACGAGAAGAACAAGGTCGAGCGACTCGGTGCGGACGCCGCCCGACCCACCCGGGTAACACATCGCCGGCTTTCCCGATAGAATCCTCTACGAGACAAAACAGGACAACTGCGGTTCCCGCTTCTCGGGCGGACCGTTCAGGCGGGGCCTCAGCGTCACATGCTGGGGCCCCGCCCTCGTAAGGAGAAGACTTCGATGCCTTTCGTTGACCACGAGGCCACCGGTGCCCGCTACCACAGCACACGGGTGAACCTCCGCTGGTCTGACTTCGACCAGTTCCAGCACGTCAACAATGCGGCGTACCTGGAGTTCTCGCAGGACGCGCGGATCGACTTCGTGCGCGACGTCCTCACGGAGATCGACATGTCGATCCCGGCGTTCGTGGTCCGGTGGGCGTCGGTGGACTACCAGAAGTCCGTGTCGTCCAGCGAGGTCGCGGTGGTGGTGGAGTCGTTCATCTTCCAGGTGGGCGTGAAGTCGTTCAAGATGCGCCAGTACATCCGCAACGGCCAGCACCGTCTGGTGGCGGTGGTGGACACGGTGAACGTGGGCGTGGACCCGATGTCCGGCAAGACCAGGGAGTGGACGGAACACGACCTGAAGGTCATCGACACCTTCCTCATCCCGCTGAACGAGGAGGAGGCCGCGGTCGACGGCACGCGCGACGGCGGCACCGTGGTCGGCGGGCGCCAGCGCTAGCCGGCGGGCGGACCGATACCCTGGCAGTCATGGTGCTCAACTTCCCCGGCTCCTCGCAGGACGCCCAGCTCACCCTGACCCTCACCCGCCCGGCGGACGTGCAGGCCGCCGCGCTGCGCCGCACGGCGGCCGTGGCGTCCCGCGTGCTGCGCATGGACACCGGCGCGATGGCGCGGGTGGTGCAGGTCGGCGACGAGATGTCGGACGTGATCTTCTCCACGCCGCTGGGGTGCATCGTCGCCGAGCGGATCCACGCGGTGCCCTCGGTGCCGGACGCGGTGGTGCTGGCTGAGCCCGTGCCGCGGCTGCTCGCCGGGGTGGTGGAGAGCCCCACGCGTGGGACGGTGAGTCTCGGCGGGGTGGTGTCGTTGCTGTGGACGGGGACTGCGCCGCCGGCGACGGGGTTCCGGTTGATCGACACGGTCCCGGCCGCCGACGTGCGCTCCCTGTTCGAGGGCATGCAGCGCGAGGCGGACGAGCACTCCGGGCCGGCGGGGTTGCCGCCGTCGCTGCTGGACCAGCCGCTGCTGCGTCTGACCGGTGATGCAGACGATGCCGGGGCGGTGGAGATCGCCGGACGCGTCGTCGCGGCGTTGGGGGCCCTGGGCCTGGTGGTGGAGCCGCGCCGCGAGGACCTGCGCGCCCACGACCTGATCCGGGTGAGCGCGACAGGCTCGTGGATCCGTATCGACGCGTTGTTCGGCACCGCCTACGTGCCGCGCCCGGGCGGGCTGGCGCGCATCCCGTCGCCGCGCTAGCGGCGTCCTGCAGCTCGTCTACTACAGCTTGTTGACGAGCATGTCGGCCACGCGGACCATGTGCTCCCACATCGCCGCGCGCGGGGCCTCGGGAAGGTCCTCGTCGCTGACGGTGTCCAGGGCGTTGCCCATGAGCACCAGCCAGCGCTCGCGGGCGGCGGCGTCGATGGGGAAGTGCATGTGGCGCATGCGCAGGCGCGGGTGGCCGCGGTGCTCGGTGAACGTCTGCGGCCCGCCCCAGTACTGCACGAGGAACCACCGCAGGCGGTCCTCGGCGCCGGCCAGGTCGTCGGCGGGGTACATGGGACCGAGGATGTCGTCGTCGGGGATCTGCCGGTAGAACTCGTGCACGATCCGGCGGAAGATCTCCTCGCCGCCGACGGCCTCGTAGAAGCTGCTGGGTTGAGTCATCAGCGGGCGTCGAAGGCCCGGGCCGTGGCGGCGCGGTCGGCGCGCGACAGGCCCTCGGACAGGACGCGGCGCAGGCCGGCCGGGGTGGACTCGTCGGCGGCGGTGGAGCGCAGGTCGTCGGCGACGTCCTCGTAGCCGGCCCAGGAGGGGAACAGCCCGTCGAGGGTGCGCAGCGCCATCTCGGACGACAGGTTCTCCCACATCTCCACGGCACGCTGCACGTACTCCGGGCCGAAGGGGGAGAGCAGCTCGCCCTGGCCGACGTGGGTCAGCCCGCCCATCATGAAGCGCAGCTCCAGGTTGCCGAGCTCACGCCCGTTGAGGGTGATGGCGTTCCAGGCGTTGCGCTTGACCTCGATGTCGGGGCGGGCGATGCGAGCCTTCATGGCGTTCATGCGTCCGGACGACGACAGGTCGGCCTGCTCCTCGTCCTCGACGAGTTCGGCGGCGTCCTCGTCGGGCAGCACGTCGACGGCGCCGACGAGGGCGGTGATCAGGCGCCAGCGCAGGTCCTGGTCCACGGTGAAGCCGGGCAGCAGGTCGCCGGCGGACACGTCGCCGATGCCGAGCAGCCCGGAGATCCAGACGGTCGACTCGGCGTCCTGCGCGGCGTTGGCGTAGGCGCGCACGAACGCCAGGCGTGCCTGGCCCTCGGTGCGTTCGGCACCGGCACGCAGCCCGGCGAGCAGCTGGGCGCGTCCTTCCGGACGCCACGACGGTGCCGCGTAGTTCTCGACGGCGCCGATGGCCTGCGCGAGGATCTGCTCGAGCACGCCGAGCTGCGTCTCCGCCCAGGCGCCGCGCACGACGAGGGCGACGAAGTCACGGGCGCGCATCTGGGCGTTGCGGGTCATCTGCCACGCCGCCGACCAGATCAGCGAGCGGGCCATCGGGTCGGCGATGCCGGCGATGTGCTCCACGGCGGTGGCCAGGGAGTCCTCGTCGAGGGCGAGGAAGCCGTAGGCGAGGTCGTCGTCGTTGACGAGCACCAGGTCGGCCTTCTTCTCGCCGACGAGCTCGGGGACGTCGGTGGACGCCCCGGCGACGTCGGTCTCCACGCGGCGGCGCAGGACGACCGACGCTGCGTCCCCTTCGTCCTGCAGGTCGTAGAGGCCCACCGCGAGGCGGTGGGTGCGGGTCTCGCCGTCGCCCGGGGCGGCGCCGGACTGGGTCACGGCGAAGGAGGAGTAGGTGCCGTCGGTAACCTCCGTCTCCGTGCCGAGGGTGTTGATGCCGGTGGTCTTGAGCCACTGGTCGGCCCAGTCGGACAGGTCGCGCCCGGAGGCCTTCTCCAGTGCACCGAGCAGGTCGTCGAAGGTGGCGTTGCCGAAGGCGTGGTTGACGAAGTGCGCGCGGATGCCGGCGAAGAACGGCTCCAGGCCCACGTAGGCGGCGAGCTGCTTGAGCAGCGAGGCGCCCTTGGCGTAGGTGATGCCGTCGAAGTTGGCGTCGACCTCGACCAGGTCGTTGGCCCCGGAGAACACCGGGTGGGTCGAGGGCAGCTGGTCCTGCGCGTACGCCCAGGACTTCTCCTTGTTCGCGAAGGTCACCCAGGCGGTGTCGTAGGACGTGGCGTGGGTCTGCGCCATCGCCGAGGACCAGGTGGCGAAGGACTCGTTGAGCCACAGGTCGTCCCACCAGCGCATCGTCACCAGGTCGCCGAACCACATGTGGGCGAGCTCGTGCAGGATCGTGTCCGCCCGACGCTCGTACTCGTAGTGGCTCGCCGCCGAGCGGAAGACGTACTCGTCGCGGATGGTCACGCAGCCGGCGTTCTCCATCGCGCCCATGTTGTACTCGGGGCAGAAGATCTGGTCGTACTTGTGGAACGGGTAGGCCACCCCGAAGTTCGCCGCGTAGTAGTCGAAGCCGGACTTGGTGACGTCGAACAGGACGTCGGCGTCGAGGTACTCGGCCAGCGACTGGCGCACGAACAGGCCCAGCGGCACGGTGATCTCGCCCTCGGGCACCAGGCGGGTGTCGGTGACGCCGGCGACCTCGGCGGTGGGGGTCAGCGACCCCGTCCACGAGTCGGTGACGTGGTACCAGGGGCCCACGCAGAAGGCGATGAGGTACGTCGACAGCGGGTAGTCCACCACCGCACGGTGGGAGGTCTCCCCGGTCTTCTCGCCGCCGGTGGTGGTGGTCTCCACGGAGTTGTTGGTGACCACGGTCCACGTGGTCGGCGTGTGGACGGTGACCTCGTAGGTGGCCTTGATGTCCGGCTGGTCGAAGCAGGCGAAGACGCGCTTGGCGTCCGCCGCCTCGAACTGGGTGTACATGTACACCTCGCCGTCCGCCGGGTCGAGGAAACGGTGCAGCCCCTCACCGGTGGTGGAGTACAGCGACTCCGCGACGATGGTCAGTTCGTGACGCCCCGCGGTCAGGTCGGTGAGCTGGAGGCCACGGGCCTCGTCGTAGCGACCCTCCCCGTCCCCGGGCAGGGCCAGGGGCAGGATGTCCGCACCGTCCAGGTCGACGGTGGTCACCTCGTCGGCGCGCAGGTCGATGAAGGTGGACCCTGCCGTGGTGGCGGTGAAGGTCACGGTGGTCACCGACGAGAACGTCTTGTGGTCCATGTCCCCGCCCTCGGTGAGGTCGAGGTCGATGGCGTAGTGGACGTCCGTGATCAGGTCCGACCGCTCGGCAGCCTCGGATCGGGTCAGGTTGGTTGAACTCATAGGGGACCACCATAGTCGGCGTGGACCGTCCTGTCCGGACATGGGTCGGTTCGGGGGCGCGTATTCTCAGTGGGGCGATCAACGACATGCATGCCAGGCACACGCCAGACAAGGAGTTGCACACATGAGCACCAGCACCACACCGGTCACCCTGTACTTCGACGCGACCTGTCCCTTCGCCTGGGTGACCAGCAGGTGGATCAAGGAGGTCGAGGCCGTGCGCGACATCGACGTGACCTTCGCCCCGATGAGCCTGGCCGTGCTGAACGAGGGCAAGGACATCCCCGACGAGTACGCCGAGCGCATGACCGCGGCGTGGGGCCCCGCGCTCGTCGCGGCGGCCGTCTACACCCGTGAGCCGGAGAAGGTCGACGCGCTCTACACCGCCCTGGGCACCCGCATCCACGACCAGGGACAGGGAGGACGCACCGGCGACGGTGCCTACGACGACCTCATCGCCGAGGTCCTGGAGGAGGTCGGCCTGTCGGCCGACTACGTCGACGCCGCGCATTCGCGCGGTGACTCGCCGGAGGCCTGGGAGCCGACGTTGCGCAGCTACCAGTCGACGGCGATCGCCAAGGTCGGCGACGACGTGGGCACGCCCGTCGTCGAGCTGGACGGACGGGCGTTCTTCGGCCCGGTGCTCACCCGGGTGCCTCGCTCGGAGGAGGCGGGGAAGATCTTCGACGCTGCGGTGACCCTGGGTAGTTACGAGCACTTCTTCGAGCTGAAGAAGTCCCGCACCGAGGACCCCAGCGCGGAGTAAGTCGCCAGGGGGCCTGCTCTCAGGTACCCCCGGGGGTGGGGCGGTCCGGGAAACGTGTAGTGGTTAGCGTTCCTTGTGGATAGTATCTGCCGTATCGGCAGTTCACGGCGCGGCGCGGTGTCGTCCGGTGCCGAGTAGCTCTCCTCTTCCTTTCCGCACCACCACACACAAGGGGTAAGAACACCATGGGTTCACTTTCAGACTTCACCGACATCATCAGCGAGGTCCTGCAGATCACCCTCGGCCTGATCCGGGGCGATCTCACCGTGCTGAGCACCGAGGGCTCCCTCGAGGGCGTCTTCGACACCAGCAGCGAGTGGGACCTGACCGGTTCGCTGTCCGACATCACCGGCTCGCTGGCCGAGGGTGACGCCATCTCCGGTTCCCTGGGCGACGGCGCAGAGGGCTAGGCCATGCCTGAGATTATCGGGTCCATCTGGGAGTTCATCCAGCTCATCACCGGCATCCTCGGCGGGGACAACTCCGTGCTGAGTACGGACGGCTCGCTTGCCGGTGACGAGACCGCCGGCGAGATCGGCGGCAGCCTCGTCGGCTCCATCGTCGGTTCGCTCGGTATCGAGGACGAGCTGCCGGGAACCTTGCCCCAACTGATCGGCTCCCTGGGCGAGGAAGTCGTTGGCTGAGTGACGTTCCCCCACTCCTCGCCGTAGGGCCGTAGGGGAGGGGCGAACATCGAGCGTGGGATGGCTGAATCATCGGATTCAGCCATCCCACGCTCGATTTCTGTCCCTTCGGCGCACCCCGGGTTGAGGGGTGCCGGTGTTATCCGGGGTGCAACTACCGGTGTTGTCCACTGTCGGGGGCCGCCGTCGGATAAACTCAGGGCCATGCGTATTTACCTCGGTGCTGACCATGCCGGATTCGAGATGAAGAACGTCATTGCGGACCACCTCAAGGAGGAGGGGCACACCGTCATCGACTGTGGCGCCCACACCTTCGACCCTGAGGATGACTACCCCGCGTTCTGCATCGAAGCCGCGCGCAAGACCGTCGACGACAAGGGCTCCCTGGGCATCGTGCTCGGCGGCTCGGGCAACGGTGAGCAGATCGCCGCCAACAAGGTCGTCGGCGCCCGCTGTGCCCTGGCCTGGTCGGTGGAGACCGCCAAGCTGGCCCGCGAGCACAACAACGCCCAGCTGATCGGCATCGGCGGGCGGATGCACTCCGAGGAGGAGGTCCTCGACATCGTCGACGCCTTCATCTCCGAGTCCTGGTCGGGCGTGGATCGCCACCAGCGGCGCATCGAGATCCTCGACACCTACGAGCAGACCGGCCAGACCCCGGGGATCCCGGACGCCAAGTAGTCAGGATGACGTCGGGCCCTCCGGGTCCTGACTCTCCTGTGCCTGACCCTCCTGGGCCCGGCGTTGGCGTCCGGCGTTCCAGTCCTTGACCTCCTGGGAGTCCCAGAGGGTCAGGCCGTGGTGTTTGGCGGCCGGTTCGGGGGCCCGGCCGCGACCTGCGTAGCTGGTGAAGGTGCCGCGGGACGTCCCGGCGTGGTCGGCGCACTCTGAGGCCGTCCACAGCTCGCGACCGCTGTCCGCGTCGATGATGGTGGGCTTCATGGACGCTTACGGTACTTTTCCTTTGACAATTGGGTGGCCTCAACGCCATATCCGACCACCCATGCCGGACAAAGGTGCTGTTGAGGTCATTCTTGCCCCGGGGGCGGCGCATGACGGGGGTAACCGCAAGGCGGAACTTTAGTTATCCACACATGATCGTCCGGGCTGGGCGGGGTGATGAACCTCTCCGTGCAGGGTTGCGCGCACCGGTATAGTGTCGGAGAGGTAGTCAACGACAATTCTCATGTACAGGAGTGGCCCACATGGCTCGCAATTACGCGGAACAGCTCGTCGCAGCCCTGGAGGCTCAGGGCGTTCGTAGAATCTTCGGTCTCGTCGGAGACAGTCTCAACCCGGTGGTGGACGCGGTCAAGCGCAGCAGCATCGAGTGGTTCCACGTGCGTAACGAGGAGGCAGCCGCCTTTGCCGCGGGTGCGGAGTCCGAGGTCACCGGCAACCTCGCGGTCTGCGCCGGCTCCTGCGGTCCCGGAAACACCCACCTGGTGCAGGGGCTCTACGACTCGCACCGCAACGGCGCGAAGGTGCTGGCCATCGCCAGCCACATCCCTTCGCAGTTCATCGGGTCGCACTACTTCCAGGAGACCCACCCGGAGGCGCTCTTCGCCGAGTGCTCCGGCTACTGCGAGATGGTGAACTCCGCGACCCAGGGAGCCACGATCCTGCACCACGCGATTCAGTCGACGATGGCAGGCAACGGTGTGTCCGTCCTCGTCCTGCCGGGCGACATCGCCAGTGACGAGGCGGTGGACTCCCCGCAGCTGGAGTCGGCCATCGCCGCGGAGCGTCCTGCCGTGCACCCGGCCAAGAGCGAACTGGTCGCGCTCGCCGCGGCGATCAACAAGGCCAAGAAGATCACGATCTTCGGCGGCGCGGGCTGCAAGGACGCCCGCGAGGAGGTCTTCGCCCTGGCGGAGAAGATCAAGGCCCCGGTCGGCCACGCCTACGGTGGCAAGGAGTACCTGCACTACGACAATCCCTACGACGTGGGCATGTCCGGCCTGCTGGGCTACGGTGCCTGCTCGGAGGCCTTCGACGAGGCCGACCTGCTGATCCTGCTGGGCACGGACTTCCCGTACACCGAGTTCCTCCCGCGCGACACCGACACCGCGCAGGTGGACATCAAGGGCCGCAACATCGGACGCCGCACCACGGTGAAGTACCCGGTCACCGGTGACGTCGCCGCGACGATCGAGGACCTGCTGCCGTTGCTCGACGAGAAGGACGACTCGTCCTTCCTGTCCTCGATGCTCGCCGCGCAGGAGAAGAACCTGCGCCACGTCATCGACGCCTACACGAAGAACATCGAGAAGCACGTCCCGCTGCACCCGGAGTACGTCTCCTACGTGCTCGACGAGCTCGCCGACGACGATGCGGTCTTCACCGCCGACACCGGCATGTGCAATGTGTGGCACGCCCGCTACGTGACGCCGACCGCCAACCGCAAGCTGCTGGCGTCCTTCCGGCACGGGACGATGGCCAATGCTCTGCCGCAGGCCATCGGTGCGGCCGAGGCCGTGGAGGGCAAGCGTCAGGTCGTGGCGATGTGCGGCGACGGTGGCCTGGGCATGCTCATGGGTGAGCTGCTCACCCTGAAGCTGCACCAGGTGCCGCTCAAGGCGATCGTGTACAACAACTCCACCCTGGGCATGGTGAAGCTGGAGATGCTTGTGGCCGGCATGCCCGACTTCGGCACCGACCACGAGAAGGTCAATTACGCCGACATTGCCGAAGCATGCGGCATCAAGTCCTTCCGCATCGAGGATCCGAAGGACGTCCGCCCGGTGCTCGCCGAGGCGCTCGCCTACGACGGTCCGGTGGTCGTCGACGTGGTCACCGACCCGAACGCACTGTCCATCCCGCCGGAGATCTCGCTGGAGCAGGTCGCCGGTTTCGCCCGCGCGGCCACCCGCACCGTGCTCGAGGGCGGCGTGGGCAAGATGTTCACCATGGCGAAGTCGAACCTGCGCAACGTGCCGCGCCCGTCCGGCTTCAAGGGCCTGTAGGACGCCGAAAACCCCCTTCCGACTCTGGTCGGAGGGGGTTTCTCCGTGGAGGGAATGACTGGAATCGATCCCGCGTCTCTAGCGTGGAAGGCTGGCCCTCGCGTGCACTCTCTAGGGGCCGGGGCCGACGTTGCAAGTCGTGCGGGCTGGAGGATGATCTTCGCGTCGACCAGATCGGCCACCTGAGCGCTGTCGCCGTTGGTCGCGGTTCAGGCAGCGTCAGCCTGGTGGTACTGGTTGAGTTGCTGGGCCATGCAGTCGTATCAGCCTTTTGGGTTTTCACGGCTTCGTCGTCATCCGCATCCACCGCGCGGCGGGGATAGGGGGAGTGTCGCTCGCTGTGTTTTCCGCGAGGATCGCCGACCTTAACCTGAGTAAATTCTGTGCGCAGACATGGTTTGACATATGATGTACTAATGACGTTGAGGAAACTAGCCACCGCTGTGGCCACCACACTCGCCATGCTCACCCTCGCCGCATGCGGAGGGGATACTGAAGCAGAAGAGGTCACCCGTACAGGCGCGGCTTCGACAACGACCACGTCAGAATCTGCCAATTCATGGACGGAGTATGACCCCGGTCCAGGACGCATCGCCCAGGACCCGGTGATAGATGGCGTCTACACGGCTGACGAGCGTGATGCTGCTGGCGAGGTTGAATGGCGGCTCTCCAATGTTCGGTTGGACGGAGCGCTTTCGGAAGGCGACATCATCCGGTACGCACGGAACATCTGCTGGGGAATGGACAGCGGTAACACGACGCTGTTAGAGCAGATGCAGGAACTTTTCGATCCAGACGGCATACTTCCCAACTTCATGCTGCCC